>DATEOS010000394.1:0-4327 GCA_035273815.1 Candidatus Limnocylindria bacterium | reverse complement strand
CCGGCCCTCGCGGCCGCCGACCACCGCGGGGATCTCGATCGCCTGCGCGCCGACCGCGCCGAGCGCCGCCTTCAGTGCGGCACGCTCCGGCGTGCCGGGGCCGTAGCTCAGGACCGGCTCGTTGCGCGGATGGGGGATGTTGGAGATGCCGCTCATCGGTAATGCCCCAGGAGGAAAAATCGTAAGCTAACCCGTCGCCCTCCGCCCCGCCCGGCATTACTTTCGGGTGGCCGTCAGACATCCACACCGAGGCTCCGCGCATGATCCGTGGCTCCGCCGTCGCGCTCTGCCTGCTGCTGGCCCTCTCCGCCTGCCGCGGCTACGACTACCAGTCCCGCATCTCCAAGCCCGACGGCTTCGTCCCCGGCGACCAGATGGCGCGCTACGGCCGGGAGCAGGCCCAGTCGGTGGCCATCGCCCGGGCCTTCGCCGCCGCGCGCTCCAGTGATTCGCCCGAGGCGCTGGCGGCCCAGGCCGACAGCGCGGTGCGCTACGCCCGCACCCTGCCGGATGTCGTGAACGCGGTAGCCGATCCCCTCAGCAGCCGCCTGACGGTCCAGTTCCGCAGCGGGTGGATCGACGGCATCGTACCGCTCGACGACGGAAAGAAGGCGGCGGAGACACCCGGCCTTCCCGGCGCGCGCGCCCCGTGACAGAGGGCCGCCAGGTGACAACCACCCTGCCCGACCGGGAGGCAGCCAACCGGCTCGGCAGGCGCCTGGTGGAGGAGCGGCTCGCAGCCTGTGCCCAGGTGGTGGGTCCCGTCGCCAGCGTCTTCTGGTGGCAGGGAGAGGTCGAGTCGGCCGGCGAGTGGTACTGCCATCTCAAGACCACCGCGTCGCGGGTGGAGGAGCTGATCGCCCGCATCCGGGAGCTGCACCGGTACGAGACGCCGGAGATCCTGGCGGTCCCGGTGGCTGAGGGCAACGAGGCCTACCTGCGGTGGATCGCGGACTCGGTCGCCGACGCCTCAGCCCCGCACCAGCCTCGATGACGGCTACGTCCTCCACCTTCCTTCGGGTCCGGCTCCCATGACCAGTCGCGCGCGCCTGGTGACCGCCCTCTTGATCGTCGTGTTCATCGCTTTCCTGGTCTACTCCACGCTCGAGGTGCAGCGCGTGGAGTGCGCCGTCACGGTGGACTTCCAGGGCGAGCGACGCACGGCGACCGCGTCCGGTGCCACCGAGGAGTCAGCCACCGAGCAGGCGCAGACCACGGCCTGCGGCCCACTGGTCCAGGGCATGGACGAGAGCATCGCCTGCGGCCGCCGGCCGCCGACGGCGGTGAAGTGCCGGACGCTCTGACCGGCCGGTGACGGCCTCCCGCTTTCCCCACCCACTGACGCTGCTGGTTGCCTGCATCCTGCTGGCGGCTGCCCTGAGCTGGGTGCTGCCGGCCGGCGAGTACCAGCGGCGGGAGGATCCGGCGACCGGTCGCAGCGTCGTGGTCCCCGGCACCTACGCGCGGGTCGAGGCCGCGCCCGTCGGCCCCTTCCAGGCGATGGTCGGTATCCCTCGGGGGATGATCGCCGCCGCGTCGGTCATCTTCTTCGTGTTCCTGGTGGGGGGCGCGTTCGCGGTCGTGGAGCGGACCGGCGCCCTCGGCCGCCTGGTCAACTCGCTGGCTTCCTCGCTCGAGGGACGGGGACTGCTGGTGATTCCGGTGGCGGGGCTCGCCTTCGCCACCGGCGGGGTGCTGATACAGATGCAGGAGGAGCTGATCGCCTTCGTTCCGGTCCTCCTCCTGCTCACCTCCCGGCTGGGCTTCAATCCCATGGTGGCGGTGGCGATGAGCCTGGGGGCCTCGGCGGTAGGCGCATCGTTCAGCCCCATCAATCCCTTCCAGGTCGGCATCGCTCAGAAGGTCGCGAAGCTCGAGCTCCTCTCCGGCTGGCAGTTTCGCCTGGCATTCCTGATCCCCGCGCTCGTCATCTGGATCGCGGGAACGATGCTCTACGCGCGCCGCACGCGAGTGTCCGTACCGGCCTCGAGCACGGCGCCGGTCGCCGGCGCCGGGGCGGGCGCCCACCACGCGGCGGTGCTCGTCACCGTCGTGCTCGCCTTCGTGGCCTTCGTCGTCGGCGTGCTCCGCTTCCACTGGGACTTCGACCAGCTCGCCGCGGTCTTCTTCGTGATGGGCGTAGCCGCCGGACTGCTCGGCGGACTTCGACTCACGGGGACGGTGGATGCCTTCGTCGAGGGCCTCCGCTCGATGACGTTCGCCGCTCTGCTCATCGGGTTTGCCCGGGGCATCTATGTGGTGCTGGAGGAGGGCAGGATCGTGGACACGATCGTCCACGGGTTGTTCACGCCCATCGCGAGCCTGCCGGTGACGCTGTCGGCGCTCGCCATGCTCGCCGCCCATGCGGTGATCCACCTGCCGGTGCCGAGCACCAGCGGCCAGGCGGTGCTCACCCTTCCGCTCCTGGTGCCGCTGTCGGACCTGATCGGCCTGAGCCGCCAGGTGACCGTCCTCGCTTACCAGTACGGCGCCGGCCTGTGCGAGCTGCTGACGCCGACTAACGGCGCCCTGATGGCGATGCTGGCGGCCTGCGGCGTGCCGTACGAGCAGTGGATCCGCTTCGCGGTGCCGGTCCTGGTCGCGCTGGTCGTACTGGCCGCAGCGGCGATCGGCGTCGCGGTCGTCGTAGGCGTCTGAGGCTCAGGCCTTCGCGCCCGCGAGTCCCGGCACCAGCTTCTCGAGGAGATCGGCGGTCTGCACCGCACCCACCTGGCGGCGGGCCTCGCGGCCATTCTCGAAGACAATGAGGGTGGGAATACCCCGAATCCCCAAGCGCGCGGGTGTGGCCGGATTGGCTTCGGTGTCGAGCTTGAGCACCAGCACCTCGGCGGTGTGCTGCCTGGCGAAGTCGTCCAGGATGGGCGCCATCATCTTGCAGGGCCCGCACCAGTCGGCGTAGAAGTCCACCACCAGGGGTACGCTCGACCCGTTGATCACCTTGTCGAAGGTGTCATCCGTCACCGGGAGCGGACGGTCCAGCCGGATCGGTCTGCCGCAGTTGCCGCACTTTGGGCCCTCGGCCAGCCGGCTCAGGTCGACGCGGTTGGGCTTGGCGCAGAAGACGCACATCACGACGACCGGTTTCATTGACCACCTCCTTCTTCGTCACTCTGGAACGGCACGCTGCTCAGCCTATAAGGTACCGACGCCTCGCCGACGCCGTGACTGGCTTCACAGAGGAACCAACCGGCTGGCACCACTGTTGCGTCACAAGCTACCACCCCACTCGCGGCAGGTCTCAATGGGCGAAATGACCATTCGGGAAATGGAGCAGGACGGCGACTTCGCCGCCTGGTACTCCGAGCTCATCGAGCTGGAGGAAGAGACGGCCGGCCGCACCGGCAGCGCCGACGAGCGTTACCTCATCCTCAGCAACGAGATCGGTGACTGGATCGGGGGCCTGCGCTACTGGCTGCGCGGTGGGGTGGCCCATTTGGTGGACGTGGTCGTCCTGCCGCAGGAACGGCATCAGGGCCACGCCCACCGCCTGCTCGCCGCCTTTGAGGAACGGGCCGTGGATGGCGGGGCGCATCTGGCAGAATTCTGGACCGACGACAAACGGTCCGAGGGCCTGCTCGCGGCGCTCGGCTGGAATCCCATCCTGCACCGGCAGGAGTACCTGGGCCGGCACCCCTGGACCCTCATGGAGAAGCGGTTCGCGACCCCCCGCTGACCCTCGGGCCTTCCCTGACCCGGTTGGCGTCAACCGGACCGGTCAAGCTATCTTGAATGGCTGGTCCGGTCTGCATTTACGACGCTAACTGCCTCCAGGAAAGCCCATGGGCACCATCACCGACGCCTCCCGAGAGATCGAGTCGAAAGTCGAAGTGCTGCGCGACCTGGAGGGCAGGGTCGGCGAGCTCATGGAGCAGCACGAGCGCAAGCGGGAGGTCTGGTGGCCGGCCGATCTGCTCGGTCCCGGTCCCGAGGTCGATCCCGACCAGCATCTCGCGGCGCTTCGGGCCCAGGCCGATGGGATCCCGGACCACGCCCGCGCCGCGCTCGCGCTCAACATCCTGACCGAAGAGGGGCTCCCCCACTTCCACCGTCTTCTCGCCGTCTACCTCGGCGACGACAGCTTCTGGCGGCTCTGGAACAATCTCTGGACGGCCGAGGAGGACCGGCACGGACAGGTGCTCCACGACTACGCCCGCGACACCCGCCTGTTCAACCAGCGGAAGATCGAGGAGATGCAGTTCGAGTACCTCCGGCGGGGCTTCCACCCGGAGTGGGACCGCGATCCCTATCGAGTCTTCGCCTACACCACCGTCCAGGAGCGGGCCACGCAGTTCTCCCACGCCGAGAC
>DATEOS010000393.1:0-2210 GCA_035273815.1 Candidatus Limnocylindria bacterium | reverse complement strand
AAAGGCGCAACCCAGCTGGTTGCCGCTCCCGACACCGACGAGATAGCGGTCGCGCTCCCCGGTCCGGCATGGACTGGTCAAGCAGGATCGGGTGATGTGCTGGGTGGGCTGTGCGCAGCTTTGCTGGCCGCTGGGCGCCGTGCGATAGATGCGGGCGTGCGGGCCGCTTCCATCCAAGCGCTGACCGCCCGCCGCCACCCTGGTCCACTAACGCCGCAGCGCCTGGCCGAGCTGATCGCCGAGGAGATCGGCCGATTGCAGCGCCGGCAGTCGGCGATGATCGACGAGATCAGGCGCACCCAGCAGTGACTACGGGATTTCCGGGCATCGACCCGGCAACGGCTCGGGCTGAGATCGACCTGGCCGCCTTTCGGGGCAATCTGGCCGCGATCCAGCGACACGTCGGTGACTCCCGGCTGATGGTCGTGGTCAAGGCGGATGGTTACGGGCACGGCATGTTGGCCTGTGCGCGCGAGGCCCGGATGGCAGGAGCTGATTGGCTCGGAGTCGCCACTCCGGCCGAGGCCTTGGCCCTGCGCGACGACGGCGACAGCGGACCGATACTCGCCTGGCTGTACGGCCCGGACGAAGATTTGACCGACTTGGTCGCGGCCGACGTCGACATCTCAGCGCAATCGCTCGACCAGCTCTCCCGGCTCGCCGCTGCGGCGGCAACGGCCGAACGACGAGCCAAAGTCCACCTCAAGATCGACACGGGGCTCTCCCGCAACGGAGCCCCGCCGCAGATCTGGCCGGACGTGTGCGCCGCGGCCGCGGAGGGGGAGGCAGCCGGTGCCCTGCACGTCGTGGGCGTCTGGTCCCACTTCGCGGCCGCCGACGAACCGGGGCACCCTGCCACCGACAGACAGATCGACGCCTTCATCGACGCCGAAAAGGTGGCTCGCGGCGCCGGACTCCAGCCTGAGCTGCGACACCTCAGCAATTCGGCCGCCGCCCTCCTGATTCCGGAGGCACGCCTCGATCTGGTCCGTATCGGCATCGCCGCCTACGGGATCGACCCGGCCCCCGGCATTGCCGCCTCGGCCGGTGTCGAGCTGCGGCCAGTGATGACGCTCCGCGCCCAGTTGATCAACGTCAAGGAGCTGAGCGCAGGTGATGGAGTGTCGTACGGCTGGACCTGGGTGGCGGACGAGCCCACCACCGTTGGTCTGGTGCCGTTGGGTTACGCGGACGGTGTACCACGCCATGCAGGGAATACGGCACGGGTCGGGTGGCGAGGCGGCCAGGCGCCGGTTCGCGGTCGGATCTGCATGGACCAGTTCGTGGTCGATCTGGGCTCCCATCCAGCGAGCGCCGCTGATGAAGTGATCATCTTCGGGGCGGGAGATCTAGGCGAGCCAACCGCGGCCGACTGGGCCACCTGGTGCGGCACCATCGGCTACGAAATCGTCACCCGCATCGGTCCTCGGGTGCGAAGAGTATTCCGCAACGCCGGCGAACCTGCTGCGCAGGCTGGCTGATGGCCGGTCGGATGGCCAAGGGTCTGGGCCTCGTCACAGGGGTCACCGCTCTCGCCGCGGGTGGAATCGCCGCTGGACTGGAACTCGAACGCCGCATCGTCACCAAACGCATCTTGCGAGCGTCCAGCGGGGATTCCGACAAGTTCTTCGCGCTACACGCTGACGGGCCGAAGGTCATCACTCCCGACGGAGTCGTTCTGCACACCGAGATTGATGAGGTGGAGGGAGCGGATGCCGGCGACCCGACTCTGGTTTTCGTTCACGGCTACGCGTTGAGCCTGGATTGCTGGTATTTCCAGCGCAGGCACTTCCGTGGCCGCTACCGGCAGGTTTTCTATGATCTGCGCTCCCACGGTCGCTCAAGCCGGTCCGACCGACAGCATTGCCGGATCTCGCAGCTGGCCGATGATCTTGCGCAGATTCTCGACGATGTGGTGGGTGACCGGCCGGTGATCTTGATCGGTCACTCGATGGGCGGCATGACCATCATGCGCCTGGTGCAGACTCAGCCGGAGCGGTTCGGCGGCCAGATCCGCGGGGTGGCACTTTTTTCGACTGCGGCCGGGGAGATGGCCGAGCACTCGCCGATCCCCCTGGTTCCCGGTCGCACCTTCGCCAGGGTCGCCGAACCGATGCTGGCCGCACTCAATCGCATTCCGGAGCTGGTTGAGCATGGCCGCCGCGCGGGTTCCGACCTGGGTTACGTCGCCACCCGTCGGTTCGCCTTCG
>DATEOS010000392.1:0-7791 GCA_035273815.1 Candidatus Limnocylindria bacterium | reverse complement strand
GCGGTGGTGCTGCGCTACGTCGGTCTGGACGGGGTCATTCGCCGCACCCGGATCACGTTCTCGGTGGCGCCTGGCCGCATCGAGCGCGGCGAGGCGGACTTCGAGCTGGACCTGCCCGACCAGCGGCCGGTGACCATCGATCTGGCCATTGCCTGCGAGACAGGGCGGGCGCGCCCCGCTTCGGATCCCAACTTCGACACCGCCTCGGAACGGGCGCGCGGGAGACTGACCCGCTTGATGCGATCGGGCGCCCGGGCATCGAGCTCGAACGCCCTGTTCAATGATTGGCTGGACCGGAGCGCGGCCGACGTCGCGATGCTCAGCTCGCGCATCCCGCAGGGTCTCTATCCGTACGCGGGGGTCCCTTGGTTCAGCACGGTCTTCGGACGCGACGGGATCGTGACCGCCATGCAGACGATGTGGACAGCGCCACATATCGCGCGTGGGGTGCTGGGCTACCTGGCCGCGCACCAGGCTGACCGGGTGGACCCGATCCACGATGCCGAACCCGGCAAGATCCTGCACGAGGTCAGGCAGGGGGAGATGGCGGCCACCGGCGAGGTGCCGTTCGCTCACTACTACGGCAGCCACGACGCCACCCCGTTGTTCGTCATCCTGGCGGGGCAGTACTGGCGCCAGACAAATGACCTCCCTACGGCACGCCGCCTCTGGCCGCACATCGAGCGGGCCATGGACTGGATGGACCGCTTCGGCGACCCCGACGGCGACGGTTTCCTGGAGTACGCGCGCAGCAACGAGCGGGGGCTCATTCAGCAGGGATGGAAGGACTCGCACGACTCGATCTTCCACGCCGATGGCCGGATGGCAACGGGACCCATCGGCACCTGCGAGCTGCAGGCCTATGCCTATGCCGCGCACGTCGCGGCCTCGGACCTGGCGGGGCTGCTCGGCCACAGGAAGGTGGCTCGCCACCATGCGCAGCGTGCGGCAGACCTGCAGCGTGCGTTCGACGCCGCCTTCTGGGACGATGAGCTCGGCACGTACGCGCTGGCGCTCGACGGCGACAAGCTGCGTTGTCGGGTGCGCGCCTCGAACGCCGGCCACGTCCTCTGGTCCGGCATCGCCCTGCCCGAGCGGGCGGCGCGCGTCGCGGAGACCCTCCTCTCCGACGCCTCGTTCTCAGGCTGGGGAATTCGCACCGTGGCGGCGGGTGAGGCGCGTTACAACCCGATCTCGTATCACAATGGCTCGATCTGGCCGCACGACAACGCCATCGCGGCGATGGGTCTGGCGCGCTACGGCCATCACGATTTGGCGGCGCGCCTGCTGGCTGGCCTGTTCGACGCCAGCCGCACGTTCGACCTCGCCCGGCTGCCGGAGCTGTTCTGCGGGTTCACCCGCCGCCAGGGAGAGGACGCCACGCGATATCCGGTCGCCTGTTCGCCACAGGCCTGGGCGGCGGGATCGGTCTTCATGCTCCTGCAGGCCGTGTTGGGCCTGGAGGTGGATGCGCCCGCGCGCCAGGTCCGCTTCCGCCACTCGCGCCTGCCCGACTTCCTGGACAACCTGTCGGTCACGGGCCTCCGGGTTGGCGACGCGACCGTCGACCTGGTCATCGGCCGGCAGCCATTGGGCGCGGACGTAAGAGTCGTCCGTCGGCGCGGTGACGTCGAGGTGATCGATCTCAAGTAGATCCCGTCCGAACGGTCCCGCTCGAGCTCAGGTGGCAACCAGTCGGATGAAGGCATCCACGTCCACGCGCGGGTGACCGGCGGTACCGAGGTTCACGATCTCGATGGTGTGCATTCCGTTGTCGGCCCATCGGCGGGCGAAGGCGATCGATCTGGCCTGGGGCGTCGCTGCGTGCAGATCGATGCGGTGGGCGAGGTGACCGTCGACGTACACGTCCGCACGGCCGCGGTGCGGCCCCCTGGCGGCAACCCAGCTCACAGCGTAGCCGGAGAAGGTGAACGTGGCACTGGCGCCCGCCACCCGCGAAAAGGCCATGCCGCCGCCCGCGGCGTCGCTGCTCGCCACCGTCTGCCACGACTTGGCAAACGAGACCCCAGCCCCCGATTCCTGGGTGGCACGCAGGCGGAACGGCCGGCCCAGCGTGTAGCTGCTGGTGTTGCCGGCCCCGTCGGTCGCGCGCAGTCGATAGGCGATGGTCGAGCCGATGGGCGCGGTGCGCACCGTCGCGGTGTCGGTGCCGTCCGCCGGTCCCTGCCCGATCCAGGCTCCGCCGTCGGTCTGGCGCTGCAGCACGTAGCGCGAGATGTGGCACGGATCGCTGGCCGACCAGGTCGTCCGCAGCGGCGACACGGCCTGTCCCAGCTGTCCGCCTGCGATCAGTGCGGTCCGGGGAGCATCCACCGTCGGCGCGGTGGTGTCATCGGGCGGTGGCGTGATCCGCGCCTTCGTCGCCAGGATGCGGTCGTAGGAGGCGGCCAACCGGCCGCGTGCAATCCGTCCATCCCGCGCGGCGGCGAGGAGCGCGGCGTACGTCGCGCGGGTCGTCGACTCGGTTCCGCTGACGAGGACCATGTCGGTCCCGGCCTGGGCGGCCCGGATGGCCAGGGTGGCCGCGGACAGGCCGCGCGCGACGGCCGTGCCGGTCAGCGAGTCGGTGATCGAGATGCCCGTGAAGCCGAGCGTCTGCCGCAGCAGGCCGACGCTGATGGCCTGCGACCAGCCGGCGGCCCGATGCGGGTCATAGGCGCTGTAGGTTGCATTCGACAGCATGATCAGGGGCACGTTCCGATCGATCGCTGTGCGGTAGGGACGCAGTCCCGGCTTCAGCGCTGCCTTCGAGGCACGGATCGTCACCACATTGGCGTCCGTATTGCGCGTGGCGAAGCCAAGCCCCGGGAAGTGCTTCATCGCCGGCAGGATGCCCCTGGCCAGCAGACCCGTCGCGAACGCATTGCTCAGGCTGGCCGTTACCGACGAGTCGAACGAGAACGTGCGGCCCTCCTGGTACATGAACGAGGCGGTCGATGACGGCACGTCCGCCACGGGCGCCAGGTTGTTATTGATGCCCGCGCAGGCCAGCACCCGCCCGGTCGCCTTTCCCTGGCTGGCGGCGATGGTGGTGCTGTTCAGGGCCCCCATCTGCGGTGGCGAGAGGGTCGGGGGCGCCCAGCTCAGCCGCTTCACGCCGCCCCCCTCCTGGTCGGTCGCAATCAGCAGTGGCGGCCGGCCGCCCGTTGCCGCGGCCTGCTGCAGCCGGCGGGTCAAGCTCACGAGCTGTGGGGCGGACGCAACGTTGGCGCCGAACAGGATCACCCCGCCGACCTCGCCACGCCGGATCCGGCCGAGCAGGTCGGTGCTGGGCGACGTGCCGTGCATGGCGACCACCAGCTTCTGCCCGACCAGCTGACGGAGGGACGGGCTGCCGGCCGTCAGTGCCACGGGCGCATCAGGCTCAACCGGCCGGCGCGTAAAGGCCATCACGGGTGTGCCCGGCCAGCCGAGCATGGATCCGATGGCGATCAGGGCGACCAGCGTTCCGAGAGCCTGGCGTTTCATGGTTGCGAGCACCGCCGAGTCGAGGTCGGCCAGGGCTGGCCAGGCTTGGGCTGAAGTGGGGTGGTGAGCGGCCAGGGATTCGAACCCTGAACCTAGTGATTAAGAGTCACTTGCTCTGCCGTTGAGCTAGCCGCCCGCCGGGAATGATGCCGGAAGCGCCCGGGCAGGGTCAAACCCTCGAACGGCCGATGGATGACCTAGCGAGCACCCTGCGCCGGACCGCCGGCCGGCTCCGGGGCGTCCGTTGTCGGATGGTCGTCCTGGAACGCCCGGATCTGGTCGATGTCGGCGGTGTCCAGGTAGAGCAGCCAATCCCAGGCCGTGACCGCGATGGGGTGGCCGAAGTCTTCCCCCGCCCATGGGGAGAGGACGACCTTGAAGTTTGAGCCCGACTGCGCCTGCTCGGTGAACTGGGTCAGCTTCTGGATGTCATCAGCCGTGGCCGTGTCCTGGTACCAGATGACGATGCCACCGTGCTCGAGGTTATGGACAACTGCCGGCTCCGCCACGGGCGATGTGTAGACGCCCCAGAACACCGGCGCAACGCCGTCTCCCAGGTTCCAGTGCGGGCCCGAGGTCGCCGGTCGGGACTGGTAGGTCGGGAACGTGCTCTGGTCAACATGGGTCGCCCCCTCGTCGGGCATGGGCGTGCCCACACGCGGGCCACTGCTCCCACCGAATACCAGGACGATGACGAGCACGATCACGCCCAGCACCAGCACGCCGCCCACGATCAGGAGCCGCCAGTCGATGGGCATGGCGCCGCCGCGCTGGTTCACGCGCCGCTGCATCGCGGCGTCGCTGGCGCGTCCTCGGCGTTGCACGCCCGAGGTTCGTCGCTTGCTGGTGGCCATTGGCGCGACAGGATAGCCGAGGCCCCCGCGACGCGCCTTTTGTGGGTTTCGGGGGACCGCTTGCTAGAATCACATGCCGCCTGCCGCCCAGCGCAGGCTCCGGAACTTCCAGGGAGCGGTCGATGACGCAGTCCCCCGAGCCGCGGCAGAGCATGTTCGGCCTTGTCGGCCGGCTGGTGAACGGCGTCATGGAGCTGGCCCGCCTGGAAGCAACCCGGGGCCGGCAGGAGCTCGGCCAGATGGTCGACGACACCAAGCAGGGAATGCTCCTGCTGGGAATCGCCGGCGGGCTGCTGTTCATGGCGCTGATGGTGCTGCTCATCCTCTTGGTGGAGGCCATCACTCTCCTCACCGGCCTTCCTCGCTGGGTGACAGCGCTGATCTCGTTGGTCGTCCTGATCGGCGTGGGAGCAGGGCTCGGATACATCGGCGCCAAGCGCATTCGCGTCGGGGCGCCTGAGGAGACGATCGAAGCGGTGAAGGAGGACATCGAGTGGGCGAGACGCTTGCTGAAACGCGGGTAGAGATCGCCGCTCGGCGCGCCGACAACGAGCGAACCGCGTCGGAGCTGGATGCGCGTGTCCGTCACGCGCTGGACGTGAAGGCCCGCTTCCGCGAGAACCCCCTCATCTTCATCGGCCTGGGCGCCGGCGCCGTCTTCCTGCTGGCCGGCGGACCCGCCAAGGTGTTCCGCCTGGCACGGCGCCGCGCGAATCCGTCTGCCGCCGAACAGGCCTACGACGCGCTGCCGGCGCCGATGAAGGCCTGGGTCGATGCCTTGATTACTGGGTCCGGACCGAAGGCACAGAAGGCCCGAGATGGTCTGGTCGAGGAGCTGGCGCGCTGGCGCCGCGACCCGATCAAGGACAAGAAGGCGCGCAAGGAGCTGGCACGGGCCATGGTCGATGGACCACCCGGGCCTTCCCGGACGGCCTGGAAGGCGGCCGAGACGGCGGCTGGGCTGATCGCGGCCGCCCTGGCGCGTCGGGCAATCGAGGCGCTGATCACCGGCGAGAAGCCATTCAACCCGCCCAAGATCGTGGCTCCAAACCCGGCCGCGTCATCACGGACCGACGCAGGCAAGCCCGCCGACGCCGAGACCGGCACCGGGGAAGCCAGGATGGTCAAGGGGGTCGATCCGGCGGCCGGCTACTCGAGCATGTCCGCACCGCACTCATAGGCTCGGCCGCACCTGGGGCTCCCACGTCGGTCAGGGTCGGTAGCCAAACCGCTTCAGCTCGCGCCGACCGACCACGCTGAACCAGGTGTTGACGAGCGGATGGACGTGGGTCCGCCAGCGGTCGACGCTCCGCTGGTCGAAGCCCCCCGAGGCGTGCCGATCCTGCTCGAAGCTCGAACCGACCACCACCGTGTCCTCGAGGATCGTGGCGTCGAACGGGATGCCGATGAACTCGCAGACGCCGCGGAGCGTCCCTTCGGGCTCGGTGACGAGATCCTCGAATCGGACGAGACGGTAGCGCGTGCCCAGCATTCGCTCATAGCGGCGGTGCAGGCGGGCCGCGTCGAGCCAGACGCGAGACGTCTCGGCGACTTCGAACGGGGCGAGGACGGGCGCGAGCAGTCGAGCAGGGACCTGGGGCAGGCGCGCCTTCATGCCCCGGCGACCCTCCTTGGAGCGCACGATCCGCGATGCGTAGATCGCCCGCGGGTCGCGGAAGGTGTGGATGAAATGAGCGTCGGGGAACCAGGATGCCAATGTCGCGAGCCCGTACAGGTGGTCGGGCGTCTTCTCCCCTCGAATCGTCACCGCGCGGTCGTGGCAATGGTCCTCGACGAAGAACTGGAGCAGCAGGTCGAACAGTGCGCGCTCAGATAGATCGGTAGCCAGCAGCCGATCGGTGAAGGCGTCCGGCTCGACGTTGCGGCGCAGCCATGCCCAGAAGGCCGGGCCGAACAGGTCCTGCACGATGGTGTCGACGGCGGCGTGCCGGCGGTCCTTTGGGCCTTCGCGGGCGGCGGCCAATCGCTCGCGGAGCTTGAGGCGCCGGGCAGACTTGAGGAAATGCGTCTCCGACGCCAGGCAGACGTGCGGTGAGCGATTGAGGACGTGGCGGAGCAGCGTCGAACCCGTCCTGGGGCTTCCGACCAAGAAGAGTTGGCGCGGCCCGTCCATAAGGGCGAGGACGATACCATCGGCTTCGGTCCCATCCGCCTGCGTGCGCAAACCGCCCCGACCGTGAGGCGTTGCCCGTCGGCAACGGGACCGTCCCCCGTCCGTTGCTGCGCTGCCGAGCCATTCGTATAGTCGTGGGCCGCCAGAGGTCCCAAGATGTCGATGCCTGCAGCCGCTCGGGTCCTGCTGGCCACCCTTTTCGCCCTGGCCGGGACCGTTGCCGCAGGAACTCAGGGGCAGCCGGTGCTCGGCGCGGGCTGCACGGTCATGATTCCGCGAAGCGTCGACAGAGTTGACCCTGAGCGAGAGGAATTTCGCCGGATTGGGCCCGGCGCGGTGGTGTGCCTTCCGGCCGGCAAGCGCGGCAACATCAAGCTCTTCAACCTGCGGGGGACCGCCGAGCAGCCGATTGTCGTCCGCAACAGCGGCGGCCCGGTGACGATCAGCGGAACGGAGTTCGGCGACGGCGGGATCATCATTGCGGCGAGCTCGTTCCTCCGCCTCACCGGGACGGGGACCGACAAGGACTGCGGCGCCGACCACACTCCACGCGCACAGCGGTGCGGGATCATCATCGACGGGGCCAAGAAGGGCGTAAAGATCGTGACCTCAAAGGGAGATGTCCACGATCTCGAGATCGACCACGTGGCCGTCGAACGCGTCTCGCAGGAGGTGAAGACGCGGGGAATCCTGATGCATCCGCTTCCCGGGCAGCTCATCTCCGGCATTCACATCCATCACAACTTCGTGACGAACACGCTGGCCGAGGGGATCTACATGGGCAGCGAGCCGCACGATCAGCCGTTCGATAGCCTGGCCAAGCTCGAGCGCGTGGAGATCGATCACAACCTCGTGATGAATGTGGGCTTCGACGGTATCAAGATCAAGGTGGCGATCGCGGATGTGGCAGTCCACCACAACGTGATCCGGAACGCCGGGATCTCGCGTACCCCGGCGCACCAGGGCGGGATCAAGGTAGCCATGAGCGTGGGGGATTTCTATAACAACACGGTCATCGGAGCCGTCGAGGGCATCCGGGCGAACAGGGAGCTCGAGTCGCCGGAGACGCGATACTTCAACAACCTGGTGATCGACGTGATCGATGTCGGCATCGAGGCCAGCGAGGACGGCGCCCAGATCTACAACAACATGGTGGTCATGAGCAGCGGAGCCGGCATCCGCGCCAGAGGCGAGGGAGCCCTCGTCGTCGACAATGTCGTGATCGAGGCGTCCGATCCGATCGACATGCGGCGAGGGCAGGTTGGCGAGAACATCATCGTCGCTGCCGGCCGGATCCAGTAGCGTCTCCGTCGC
>DATEOS010000391.1:0-3054 GCA_035273815.1 Candidatus Limnocylindria bacterium | reverse complement strand
AACCCGCCGACCAGGTTGATCACGGTGATGATGATGGCGGCGATGGCGTCGCCCTTGACAAACTTGGAACCACCGTCCATGGCGCCGTAGAAGTCGGCCTCGGCGGCCACCTCGGCGCGGCGCTTCTTCGCCTCGGCCTCGTCGATCAGCCCGGCGTTCAGGTCGGCGTCGATCGCCATCTGCTTGCCGGGCATCGCGTCCAGGGTGAACCGGGCGCCCACCTCGGCCACCCGCTCGGCACCCTTGGTGACCACGACCATCTGGACGATGATCAGGATCAGGAAGATCACCAGGCCGATCACCAGCGAACCGCCGACCACGAAGTCGCCGAACGCGTGGATCACCTTGCCGGCGTCACCGTCGCGCAGCACCAGCCGGGTGGCGCTGATGTTCAACGCGAGCCGGAACAGCGTCATCACCAGCAGCAGGGCGGGGAAGACCGAGAAGTCCAGCGGCCGCTGCACGAACATCGAGACCATCAGGATCAGCAGGGCGCCGGTGATGTTGGCGGCGATCAGCAGGTCGAGGAGGAAGGTCGGCAGCGGCACGACCATCATGACGATGATGCCGATGACCCCGATGGGCACGGCGAGCTTGCTGAGGTTCTGGTACTTCACTCGCTCCTCCCCTCCCGACCGATGATTCCAGGATCATGGTCATGATGTGAGGAAAGCTCCCAATTGATGGCTTATGCCGGTGCAGGTGCCGGATTAGGGTTCCGGTGCAACCCGGCAGCCGACCCGCGCGACTTCAGGCTCATCACGAACGCCAGCACCTTGGCCACCGCGCCGTAGAAGTCGGCCGGGATCTCCATGCCCACCTCGACGCTGGACTCCAGCGCCCGGGCCAGCGCCACGTCCTGCACCATCGGGATCCGGTGCTCGGTGGCCAGCTCGCGGATCTTCTGGGCGATCGCGCCCTGCCCCTTGGCGATCACCCGGGGGGCGCCCTTCTCCGGGTCGTACCGCAACGCCACCGCCACGTGCGTCGGATTGACCAGCACCACGTCCGCGGTCGGCACATCGGCCATCTGCCGGTTCCGGGCCATCGCCATCTGCCGGGCCCGGATCTGGCCCTTGACGTGCGGATCGCCCTCGGTGTTCTTGTTTTCCTGCTTGACCTCCTCCTTGGTCATCCGGAGCTGCTTGTTGGTGCGCCGGCGGACCACGAAGTAGTCCGCCGCGGCCATCACGATGCCGGCCACCGACGCGGCCCGGATGATCGACAGCACGGTGTCGTTGATCACCCCGAGCAGCGAGCGCAGCTGCAACTGCCCGGCGGTCATCAGCACCGGCACGATGTCCTTCATCGTCATGTACAGGACGGCGGTCAGCACGGCGGTCTTGATCAGCGCCTTGGTGCCCTCCCAGAGGGACTGCGGTCCGAACATCTTCTTGATGCCGGGCAGCGGGTTGAGCCGGCTGAACTTCGGGATGAACAGCTTGGTGGCGACCCGGATTCCGCCCTGGGCGCCGGCCGCGGCGATGCCGACGGCCATCATCGTGAGCGCGAGGGGCAGCACCGCCCAGCCGGCGCTCATCAGGCCGTCCTTGAGGATGCCGAGCGCGACCGCCGGATCCGGATCGTTGATCACGTCGGGCAGCTTGGCCATCAGCTCGCGAGCGTGATCCATCGCCGAGCCCAGGGTGCGGGGCAGCACGATGCTCGCGGCCAGCATGCCGAACCAGGCGCCGACGTCCTGGCTGCGGCCGATCTGCCCTTCCTTCTTGGCCTTCTTCAGCTTCTGCGCGGTGGGCTGTTCGGTCTTCTCCCCGCTCACACCCTCCCGATCGGCGGATCGGGAAAGGCGCTAAGCGGATGCCGGGGACGGCCGAAGTTCAGGGCATGACAGCGCCGCTCGGGAACAACGCCGGTCCCATCCCGACGTCCCTCTACACCAACAAGACCACGACGGACGTCGGCACCGACAAGAAGCTGGGCGACCAGGACACGTTCCTCAAGCTGCTGGTGGCCCAGCTCAAGTACCAGGACCCCAGCAACCCGGCCGACTCGACCCAGTTCCTCGCGCAGACCGCGCAGTTCACCCAGGTGGAGAAGCTGGGCGAGATCGCCGACATGCTGTCGGCCCAGCAGCTGATCGGCGCCAGCGCGCTGGTCGGCCGCACGGTCACCTACCAGGACGCGGACGGCAACACGTTCTCCGGCGTGGTGACCAAGACGAAGCTCAACGGCGACAGCGAACCGACGCTCGTGGTCGGTAACACGGATGTGCAGCTGTCCAAGGTCACGGAAGTCCAGGAAACGCAGACCCCGACCACGAAGGAATCCTGACCTATGCTGCGCTCCCTCTTCTCCGGCATCAGCGGTTTGCGCGCCCATCAGCAGATGATGGACGTGACCGGCAACAACATCGCCAACGTCAACACCACCGGTTACAAGTCCAGCCAGACCGTCTTCCAGGACACGCTGTCGCAGATGGTCAACGCCGCCGGCGCGCCGCAGAACCAGGCCGGTGGCACCAACCCGGCACAGGTCGGTCTCGGTGTGCGGCTGGCCAGCATCAACGCCAACTTCGGCCAAGGTGCCGCGCAGACCACCGGCAAGTCCTCGGACATGATGATCCAGGGCGACGGCTTCTTCGTGGTCAAGAGCGGCGGCGAGGCCCTCTACACCCGGGCCGGCTCGTTCACCTTCGACGCCAACGGTTCGCTGACCACCCCGAACGGCCAGATCGTGCAGGGCTGGAGCGCGGACGGCACGGGCAACGTCAACACGGCGGGCGCGCCGGGTGACATCAAGCTGCCGATCGGCATCAGCCTGGCGCCGGAGGAGACCACCGGGTTCACGCTGACCGGCAACCTCTCCTTCGAGGCACCGCAGAACACGGCGGTGGCGCCGGCCCGCACCCCGGGCAGCTTCAAGGTCATCCCGATTCCGGTCATCGACCAGAACGGCGCCTCCAAGGTGCTGGAGGTGACGCTGACCAAGACCGGCCTCAACCAGTGGGCGGCGACCACCACGGCCGGCAACCCGCCGGTGCCGATCACCTTCACCAACGGCAAGCCGAACACGAACACCATCACGATCGACGGC
>DATEOS010000390.1:0-2651 GCA_035273815.1 Candidatus Limnocylindria bacterium | reverse complement strand
CCGGTCCACCTCGATGCTGAACGCGTACGCGTACACCTTGGCCGACTCGGGCTGCACCACCAGCGACGGCCGCCCGGCCCGGCCGGTCTCCGCGGGTGCCCGCTCGGAGACCAGGCCGGCGGAGGCGAGTTCGGCGGTCAGCGCGCCGATCGTGCTGCGGTTGAGCCCGAGCTGGTTGGTGAGTTCCGCGCGGGAGGTGGCGCCGTGCACGTGGACGTACCGCAGCACGGTACCCAGGTTGTGCCGGCGAACATCCTCCTGGCTGGGGGCGGCCATCAGAATGCCGTCCCCAGCCCAGGGACTGTGCTCATCGGTTGCCGGTAGCAGCCGCTCTGCGCCTGGACAGCGCGTCGACGCCCGCCGCGACCAGCAGGATCAGGCCGGTCACGATGAACTTGGTGCCGGCGCTGAAGCCCATCAGGCCCATGCCGTTGTCGATGACGGCGATCACCGCGCCACCGATCACCGCGTCGATCACCCGGCCCTTGCCGCCGAACAGGCTGGTGCCGCCGATGACGGCCGCCCCGACCGCGTACAGCAGCACGTTGCTGCCACCGGAGTTCGGGTCGACCGAGTTGGCCCGGCTGGCCGCCAGGATGCCGCCGATCGCCGCCATGAACGAGGAGATGACGAACACCGAGATGCGGATCCGGTCCACCGGGATGCCGGCACGCCGGGCCGCCTCGGTGTTGCCGCCGGTCGCGTACACGTGCCGGCCGTACCGGGTACGGCCGAGCACGAACGTCCAGACGATCAGGGCCACCGCGATGATCGGGACGACGATCGGTACGCCCTTCACCGAGATGACCACCGGGTTGATGCTGCGCTCCTGGGTGAGGATGGCGACCGCGATGAAGACCAGGAGGGCCAGACCGGCGATCCGGGCGGCGACGATGCCCAGCGGGTCGGTGGCCAGGCCGCGGGCGGCGCGCCCGCGCACCCGGACGAACTGGACGACGGCGTAGCCGGCCACCAGCAGGATCGCCAGCGCCCAGCTCAGCCACACCGACATGTTCTTGTTGGCCAGGGCCAGCACGAACGGGTCGCGGATCGAGACGTTGGTGCCGCCGCTCAGCAGGATCAGCAGGATGCCCTGGAAAGCCAGGAAGGCGGCCAGGGTGACGACGAACGACGGGATGCCCACCTTGGCGACCAGGAGGCCCAGGGTGAAGCCGATCACCAGGCCGGTCACCAGCGCCGCCGGGATGGCCGTGTACCAGTCCCAGCCGTGATTGGTCAGCAGCACCGCCATGACCGCGCCGCAGACCCCGCTGGCGAAGCCGGCGGACAGGTCGATCTCACCCAGCAGCAGGACGAAGACCAGGCCCATCGCGATGAAGATGACCGCGGCGCCCTGGGAGAACAGGTTGGCGAAGTTGATGGCGCTGAAGAACGTCTCCCGGGCGATGCCGAAGATCAGGCAGAGCACGATCAGGCCGAGGATGGCCGGCAGGCTGCCGATGTCACCGCCGCGGACCCGGCCCCAGTAGTCGTTGATGTGGCTCGCGACGGTGGGCTTGGCCACCCGGACACCGCCGGCAGTGGTGGTGGTTGTTGTGCTCACTGCTCATCTCCCGGCGTGATGTCCGTGATGTCGACGTAGTCCGACGGCTTCTCCGGCGGCAGGCCGAGGTTGCCGCTGCGACCGGCGGTGATCAGCTCGACGATCTGGGCGTGGGTCACGTCGGTGGCCTTCACCTGCGCCGCCATCCGGCCCAGGTACAGCGCCGCGATCCGGTCCGAGACGGCGAACACGTCGTTCATGTTGTGCGAGATGAGCACGACGCCGAGGCCGTTGTCGGCGAGCCGCCGGACCAGCTCGAGGACCTGGGCGGTCTGCGCCACGCCGAGCGCGGCGGTGGGCTCGTCGAGAATCACCACGCGGCTGTTCCAGAGCACCGCCTTGGCGATCGCGACGGTCTGCCGCTGCCCGCCGGACAGGCTGGCGACCAGCTGGCGCAGCGACTTGACGGTGCGGACGGAGAGCCCGGCCAGGGTCTCGCCGGCCATCTGCTCCATGGTCGGCTCGTCCAGCGTGATGCCCCTGGTCTTCTCCCGGCCGAGGAACATGTTCTGGACGATGTCCAGGTTGTCGCAGAGGGCGAGGTCCTGGTACACGACCTCGATGCCCAGCGCGGACGCGTCGCGGGGGCCGTGGATGGTCACCTCTCTGCCCTCGAAGGTCACCGTGCCCGCGTCCATGGAGTAGATGCCACTGATGCACTTGACCAGCGTCGACTTGCCGGCGCCGTTGTCACCGACGAGGGCGGTGACCTTGCCGGCGTAGGCGTCGAAGCTCACGTCCTTCAGGACGTGGATGGCGCCGAAGCTCTTGTTGATCCCGCGCAGGCTGAGCAGCGGTTGGTTCTCCGCCAGCGCCGGGCTGAGCCCGCTCGCCCTCGTCGCTTCCGTGGTCATGGTTTCCGGTCCTCTCGTGGACGCCGGTCCCCCACCAGGTGTCCCCTGTTCGCGCTGCCCGTGTGTCCCCCGGGACGCCGGTGCCGGGACGCTCGTGGCGTCCCGGCACCGGCTGGGTGCCGGCCGGTGCCGGCGGGGTGCTGCTGGTTACCGCTGGATCAGGAGATGCCGGCCTCGGTGCACTTCTTCTGCAGCTCCGGCGTGGTGCAGACCTTCTCCTTGGTGGTGTAGCC
>DATEOS010000389.1:0-2156 GCA_035273815.1 Candidatus Limnocylindria bacterium | reverse complement strand
GTCTCGGGCTGCACCAGCTGTTCCAGCGCGGCGGTGTAGTGACCTACGGCAGCGTCGGCCTGGTCCCGCAGGCGTGCCAGGTGTCCTTGCCCCAGCAGTGCGAGCGGACTTGCCTCGGCGCCGAGTTCGCGGGCAACGGCGTGCGCGCTGGTGAAGTAGGCATCCGCCCCGTCGAGGTCGCCGATGAGGAGGCTGATGTGCCCCAGGTTCGCCAGGGCGTACTGCACGGTGTTGGTCAGCCCGATTCGTCCCTCCGACAGTGCCGCCCGGTACACCTCGAGCGCCTCGGTCAGCAGCCCGGCTCGATGCAGGGCCATACCGAGGTGGTACTGGACAGCCGAGATGCCCCAGTGGTCGCCCAGCTCACGGAACCGTTCCAAGGCCTGCTGGAAGGTGCGCCTACCCGACTCCAGCTGACCGGCCGCGAACTGGAGCTCCATCTCGACGAACAGGGTGAGGGCCGAACCCCACCGGTCACCGGCGTCGTGGAAGGCGGCGCGGGCGGCCGCCAGCAGCTCATTTGCCGGGGGCTGCAAGGGTCCGGCGATGGCTTCCACCGCTAGCAGTGCGCGCGAGTAGGCCGCCGGCCCTTGTTCGCCCAGCAGGTCGAGCTGTTCGAGGCTCTGCCGGGCGGCTGCACCACACATGGGGCTGGGGTGGACGATGCAGGAACCGGGTCGGGCGACGATGGACTTCGCCTGGACGGCGTGGGCGCGCGCGGCCGGGGACGCTTCGAGGTGTCGGTGCAGCATCTCCTCGATCTGAGCGACGGCGTTCTGGTTGCTGGTGAAGTACCAGAACCATCCCAGGGCTGCGACGAGGCGGAGCCCGAGGTCGTCGTTGTCGCCCTGCTGTTGTGTCCAGAGCAGGGCGGCGTCGATGTTGTGCCGCTCCTGACGCAGCAGCTGCAGCCAGTGGCCCTGTTCTGGACCGCGCAGCCGGTGTTGGCTGGTCTCGGCCAGGTCCAAGTAGTGCCGGGCGTGGGCTGCGGCGAGCTGCTCGGTCTCGCCGGCGTCGTCGGCCCGTTCGGTCGCGTACTGGCGGAGTGTCTCGAGCATGCGGAAACGTCCGCCCGGCTGGCCGGTCTCGGCCAGGACCAGGGACCGATCCACCAGCGCCGCCGAGAGGTCGAGAACTGCCTCGGCCGGCAGCAGCTCATCGGCGACGACCGCGGTGACCGCCTCCAGGGTCCAGCCGCCCCGGAACACCGCGAGGCGCCGGAACAGCACGCGTTCGGTGGAGGTCAGCAGCTGGTGACTCCAGTCGACCGTGGCGCGCAGCGTCTTCTGGCGTGCCTCGGCGGTCCGCGCTCCACCCGTCAGGAGCCGGAAGCGGTCATCCAGGCGGGCCGACAGGTCGGCGATGGTCAGGCTCGCCACCCGGGCCGCGGCCAGTTCCAGCGCCAGCGGGAGGCCATCCAGCTGCCGGCAGATCCGGCCAACGTCAGCGGCGGTCGCGGCATCGAGCAGCAGATCAGGTTGGACATTGAGGGCCCGGTCGAGGAACAGCCGGGCGGCGTCGTAGTCGCGCAGCCGATCCAGTGTGATGTCCGGCGGCGGGCAGGCCAGGGATGGTACCGCCAGCTGGACCTCACCGGGCACCCGCAGCGGTTCACGGCTGGTCACCAGCAGACGAAGCCGCGCCCCCGAGGTCACTAGCCGTTCAGCCAACTCGGCACAGGCGTCGATGAGATGTTCACAGTTGTCCAGCACCACCATCGCCGACCGGTTCCGCAGGAAGCCGACCAGGCTGTCCACCACCCCGCCCGCCGGCCGCTGGGCGCCGACGGACTCGGCAACAACCTCGGCAACGGCCGCGGCGCTGCCGACGCCGGCCAGCCGGACCAGCCACACACCATCCGGGTACCGCTCGGCGGCGGCGCCGGCCGCCTGGAGCGCCAGACTGGTCTTGCCGGCGCCGCCGGGACCGGTCAGGGTGACCAGCCGGTGTGCATCCAGCAGCTCGCTGAGCTGGGCCAGCTGCCGTTCGCGGCCGACAAACGAGGTCACCCGCACCGGCAGGTTCGTCAGCGGACCCGGCAGATCGCGGGCGGGCGCGCCCAGCCGGGCGTCCTGCCGCAGGATGGCCTGCTCCAGGTCCCGGAGGTCCGTGGACGGATCGAGACCCAGCTGATCGTCGAGAGTCTGTTGCAACCG
>DATEOS010000388.1:0-5419 GCA_035273815.1 Candidatus Limnocylindria bacterium | reverse complement strand
GCCGGCCGGGCCGGCGCCGATGACCGCCACCCGGCGCCCGGTGTCAGGGTCCTTCGGCCAGGGAATAGGCGCCGGTGCATCCACCTCCAGCACCCGATCCGCGCAGTAGCGGTGCGAATCGCGGATGGCAATGGCGGTGTCAACCTCTTCCCGCCGGCAGTGCGTCTCGCACGGCGCCGGACAGACCCGGCCCAGGATGGCGGGGAAGGGGAGCGAGCGCTTCAGGATGCGCGTCGCCTCCTCCCAGTTGCCCAAGCTGTTCTGCTTCAGGTAGCCCGGGATGTCGACGCGGGTCGGGCACTTGAACTGACAGGGCGGCAGGCAGTAGGCGTCGTGGTCGCTGAAGATCAGCTCCAGCACCATGCGTCGGTTCTCGATCAGCCGCTCCGAGTGGGTGGTGATGACCATCCCCTCGCTGATCTGGGTGCCGCAGCTGATGGGCGTGTTGTCCTGCCCTTCGACCTCCACCACGCAGATGCGACAGGCGCCGTACGGTGCCAGCTTCGGCTCGTAGCAGAGGGTCGGCACCTCGATGCCGAGCACACGGCAGGCCTGCAGGATCGTCTGCCCTTCCTCGGCCTGGACCTGCTGTCCGTTGATGGTGACGTTGATGGCGCGCGTACCGGGCACCATCGGCCAGACCGGGGCGTACTCCTCCGATCGGAGCACCCCGGCACCATTGCCCTTGCCGTTTCCGTTGCCGTTGGTGGCGAAGCTCATCGGTCCTTCAATGCTAGCGTCAAGCCGATGCCGCCGGTCCAATGCCGGCCAGCGGGCTCAGCATCGGGCTCACGCCCGCGCTGGGGTGGTAACCGGCCAGGCACTCGCCGCGCTCCGCATGGGCGCGGTACTCGTCCCCGAAGCGCTCGAGGGTGGTGAGCATCGGTCCGGGTGCCCGTGCCTCCAGCTTGCAAAGCGCGGTGTCCGTCATCTTGCGGGAGAGCGCGCGCAACAGCTCCACGTCGTCCGGTCGCGGGGTGGCGGCGAGGATGCGATCCAGCGTCTCGACCAGCCGCTTGGTGCCGATGCGGCACGGAACCGCCTTGCCGCACGCCTCGCGCGCGGACCAGTCCAGGAAGAAGCGCGCGGTGTCGACCATGCAGGTGGCCGTGTCGGTGACCAGCACCTGTCCGAGGCCGATGCCCGCGCCGGCCTCGCGGAGCGGCTCCACGTCATACGGGGTGCGCAGCTCGTCGGCGGAGAGTGCGCCGCCACCGGCGCCGCCCACGAAGACCGCCTTGACCGTCCCCACCGAACCGCCCGCCAGGTCGATGACGTCGCCCAGCGACGTCCCCAGCGGCACCTCCAGCAGGCCGGGCTCGCTGACGCGGCCGTAGATGCTGACCAGCTTGGTGCCCGGTGAAGCTTGGCTCCCGACATGGCTGAAGGCCGCGGCGGAGTGGGCCAGGATCCAGGCGGCGTGCGCCAGCGTCTCCGCGTTCTGCACCGTGGTCGGCGCGTCGCCCAGGCCCTTCTCGGTCGGGTAGGGCGGGCGGATGACGGGCATGCCGCGGTCGCCGGAGAGGGCCGCGATCAGCGCCGTCTCCTCGCCGGCCACCAGCGCGCCCGACCCTTCCCAGACACTGGCCTGGCAGCTGAAGTCGGTGCCCAGGATCAGGTACCCAACCAGGCGGCTCGCTTCGGCCTCCTCGATCGCGGCCCGCAGGCGGCCGATCGCCAGCGTCCAGTCGCGGCGCACGGCCAAGATCAGCTCGGACGACCCGGTGGCGAAAGCGGCCAGTAGGGCGCCCTCCAGGACGAGGTGCGGGTTGCCCTCGGCCAGCGCCCGGTCGCCGAGGGCGGTGGGGTCGGCGCCCATCAGGTTGACGACCACGACCTTGCGCGAGCCGGCGGCGGCACGGGCGGCGCGCCACTTCTCGGCGGTCGGCCAGCCACCCCCACCGCGGCCGCGCAGGCCGGCGTCGGCAATCTCCGCGATCACGCCCTCCGAGCCCAGGTGGGCCACCGCCCGCTCCAGGCCGGCATACCCGCCGTGCTCCCGATAGGAGGCCAGGCTGTTGGGATCGATCCGGCCCAGGTTGGCGAGGAGGCGCTGCTCACCGCGCGGCAGGATGCGGATCTGCGGGGAGAGGCCCGCCCCGCCGGCGTCGACAGTCATGCGATCGCGGCCGCCGTCCGCTGCCGTTCCTGGACGAGGTGCCGCGCCTGCGCGGCATTCACCGGCCCGAACACCAGCGTGTCGATGCGCAGCGCCGGCGCCATCGCTCCGGCCGCCACCTCCGGGCTTGTCTCGAGGGTGAAGCCGCCATCGGCGGTTACCTCGCCTGGCCCAATGCCCAGCTCATCGCGCAGCGCGGCCAGCAGGTCGTCGCCGCCGGCGAAGCGGCAGGCCGCGCAGGTGCAGACGGTGATGACGTGGCCCTCGGCCGGCAGCAGCCGGAAGCCGCCCAGCCCGGCGGCGCCGAAGACCTGCGCCCAGTGGATGGTCATGCGGTCGCTGATGATGCGGAGCGCCCGCTCCGGCAGGTAGCCGTAGCGCTCCTGCACGGCGGTGAAGATGGCCACCAGCGACTCCGGCCGGGCGCCGAAGCCCTCAACCACGCCGGACACCCACGGCTCGTCGACCGCCTCGTCCCAGCGCGCCGCGTTGCGCATCGGCCGCGCGGGCTGGCCCGCCCGCCGCCAGGCGTTCGGGTCCTTGCGCTCGTCGTAGATCTCCGGCATGCCGTAGCGGATCCGGTTGCCCTGGGTGTCGAAGCCGCTCATGTCGATTGCCTCGACCGGACAGACCTGCGCGCACTGGAAGCAGACCTCGCACTTGTGCTCGCCGAACGGGTCGTAGATCAGGTCCAGCCGGCCGCGCCAGCGCTCCGGCATCTGCGGGCGCTCCTCCGGATATTGGCGCGTGACCTTGGGCGTCCAGAAGTTCTTGAGGGTGACCCACATGCCCTTGGCGATGCCGCCGCCGGGGAACGTCATCGGCTAGGCCCCCACCACCGGCTGGAGGTTGAAGGCCAGCACGATGCCGGCCGTCAGGAACAGGTTCACCAGCGCCAGGGGCAGCAACCACTTCCAGGCCATGCCCATCAGCTGGTCGACTCGCACGCGCGGCAGGGTGGCGCGCATCCAGACTGCCACGAACACGAAGAAGTAGGTCTTGGCGAAGAAGATGATCGCGCCCAGCACGGTGCCGATGATCCCGTCGGGCAGCTGGAAGAAGGGCGGCAGCCAGCCACCGAAGAAGAGGGTCACCACGATGGTGCTCATGATGAAGAGCGCCACGTACTCGGCGAAGAAGAAGAAGCCAAAGCGCATGCCGGAGTACTCGGTGGCGAAGCCCGCCACGATCTCCGAGTCGGCCTCCACCATGTCGAAGGGCGTCCGGTTGATCTCCGCGGTCGCGGCGATGAAGAAGATCGGGAAGGCCCAGAACTGCCAGAAGAAGCCCCAGCCGTTGACCCGCTGCCACTCCACGATCTCGGTGAAGGAGAGGCTGCCGGTCAGGATCACGATGCCCACCACCGACAGGGTCAGCGGGATCTCGTAGCTGACCATCTGGGCCGCGCTGCGCAGCCCGCCCAGCAGGGAGTACTTGTTGTAGCTGGCCCAGCCGGCGACCAGCAGGCCCACCACCGACAGGCCCAGCACGGCGAAGAAGTAGACGACGCTGATCGAGGAGTCGATCGCCACCAGCCCCGGCGCAAACGGGATGACGAGCATGCTCATGGCCGCGGCCATGAACACCATCCAGGGGGCCATGGTGAAGGTGGACCGATCCGCCTGGTCCGGAGTGGTGTCCTCCTTGGCCAGCACCTTGAAACCGTGGATGGTGCTCTGGAACATGCCACGCGGGCCGACGCGGTTCGGGCCGTAGCGCAGCTGCATCAGCGCGATCACCTTCAGTTCCAGCTGGATGATGATGAAGGCAGTCGGCACGGTCAGCACCAGCAGCAGCGTGGTGGCCAGCACGAAGCGGCCCAGTCCGAGGAGCAGCTCGCCGACGTCCATCTACTTGTCCACGCCGCCCATGATCGGGTCCAGGCTGGCCATGACCGCCATGGTGTCGGCGATCAGGTGACCCGGCATCAACACCGGCATGACCTGCAGCGTGATGAACGACGGGTCGCGCATGCGGAACCGATACGGGTTCGGACCGCCGTCGCTGATGGCGTACACGCTGTAGAAGCCGCGCGGGGACTCCACCGCCCCAAAGGCTCGACCGGGCCTGGGCCGGATGATGCCCGGCACCTGCGCCTGCACGGGGCCATGCGGCATCTTGTCGATGATCTGGTCGATCAGGTGCAGGCTCTGCTTGATCTCGGCCACGCGCTGCAGGTAGCGCGCGTAGGTATCGCCCCCCGGCTGGGTGATGACGTCGAACTCGAGCTCGTTGTAGATCGAGTACGGATGCGCCTTGCGCACGTCGAACGGCACGCCGCTGGCCCGCAGGTTTGGGCCGGACACGCCGAGCTTGATGGCCCGCTCGCCGGAGAGCACCCCCAGGCCCTTCGTGCGCTGCACGAAGATCTCGTTCTGGGTGATCAGCTGCTCGTTGTCGCCGATGCTCTTGTTCACGTTCACGCGCCAGCTCGAGAGGCGGTTGATGAACTCGTCGTTGACGTCCCAGTTCACGCCGCCCACGCGGAAGAAGTTGAACAGCATCCGCTGGCCGGAGATCGACGACAGCAGGTCGACCACCTCGTCGCGGTTGATGAAGCCGTACAGGATGGGGGTCAGGCCGCCCATGTCCAGTGCCAGGAAGCCCATCATCAGGCCGTGGCTGAACACCCGGTTCAGCTCCACCACCAGCGCCCGGATGTACTCCGCGCGCGGCGGCGCCTTGATGCCATACAGCTTTTCGAAGGCGATGGCCGGCGCGTGCTCGTTGTGCATGGCCGACATGTAGTCCATGGGGTCGACGTAGGTCAGGACCGTGGTGTAGGTCGCGTTCTCGCACAGCTTCTCGATGCCGCGGTGCAGGTAGCCCAGCACCACGTCCAGGTCGGTGACCATCTCGCTGCGGATCTTCACCACCAGCCGCATCACGCCGTGGGTTGACGGGTGCTGCGGCCCCATGTTCAGCAGCATTTCGCCCTCGCCCAGCGAGTACATCTCGGCCTCTCGCTCGGTCAGCGGCGGGCGGTCCGGGATGCCGACCATCTCGAAGCCGGCGTACTCCGCAGGACCGAACTGGCCGTGGCTCGCCTCGCCCGCGCCGGGCGCGCCGGTGTTCAGGGCAGCGGCCAGCCGTGCCTCTTCCTGCCGGTCGAGGTCGATCGGGTCGGGGATGCGCGTGTCGGGATCGGTCCTGGTCATCGTGGCCTGCTCTTGTCGGC
Source organism: Candidatus Limnocylindria bacterium (assembly GCA_035273815.1). Classification (GTDB taxonomy): domain Bacteria; phylum Chloroflexota; class Limnocylindria; order QHBO01; family QHBO01; genus DASSCW01. Next base: position 122 of record DATEOS010000388.1, on the reverse strand, counting down.
GTCGGTCTCGCCCGCCTCGGGCGTGGGGCCCGGGGCGCTGCCATTGCCGTTCTGGTTGTGCGGATGCGGAGCCGATGAATGGGTGGCCTGCTCACGGAAGCGGCCGAGCTCCCAGGTCTCGG
>DATEOS010000387.1:0-3817 GCA_035273815.1 Candidatus Limnocylindria bacterium | reverse complement strand
GGCGGCGTCGGCGTAGCGGGTGCGCTTGGGAGAGGTACGGACCGGTCTACCGGCCTGTGCCCGCGCCGTCCGCGAGACTGGCGCGCGTGCCTGCGAGCCCGCCGAGCATCTCCTGCATCGATGCTCATCGGATGCTCATCGGATGCTCAGCGCCTGAGTGACCTGCACGACCGACGGCTCCAGCCGGGCGCCATCAACCTGAACCAGGCCGGGGGTACCTGGTGCACCGGCTGCGGTGAGACCGTCGGGTCGACCGGACGGCCCGGATCCGGCGCCCGCGGGCCCGCAAACGCCGCTGATATCCGACGACCCTCCGTCCGGCACAGCGGGTGCGGCATTGGCTGGCGCCGTCAGCCTTCTTCTGTCTTTCGGCAGGTCATGAGGTGGTGCCACCAACGGGATTCGAACCCGTGCTACCGCCTTGAAAGGCCCGTCAGCTCCGCCGACCGCCTCGTCGCAGGCGTACGTGGGCGGCTGCTGGAAGCGCGACAGCGGCTTCAGCGGCCCTCCGGGACTGCGGTTCGTCCCACGAACCGCCCCGACGAACTGGTTGACCGTCACGCTCGAACCTCGACGAATTGGACTGACTGGTCCAGAGTTTGTATGCTGCCTGGGTGAACGGGAATGCGAGCGACCCGAGCGCCCCGGGGTCTCCGGGAGGGCTTGCTTCGGTGAGGCCGAAGACACGTCGCGGCCAGGCCAGCCGTGAGCGGCTGGTCGAGGCCGCCGTGGCATCGGTGGTCGACCACGGCGTCAAGCAGCTGCGGGTCGATGAGGTGTTGGCCGCAGCCGGTTCGAGCAAGAGCCAGATGTACCACTACTTCTCCGACCGTGACGCGCTGATAGAAGCAGCCGTCGCGCGCCGGTGCGAGGAGTTCCTGGATCTGCTAGGCCAGGCCTTCGGAGGCGTCTCGTCGCTGGACGCGCTGAGGAGTGTGCTGGCCGGGTTCGTGTCCGACTACGCCGGGCATCTGAGCGGCTGTCCGGTCGGGACACTGGCCAGCGAGTTGACCGCAGGCCCTGAACCGGCCCGCCAGAGGACCGTCGAGGCGTTCGGCGCCTGGGAGGGCTACCTGACCGCGGCGCTGCAACGCATCCAGGACGCGGGGGAGCTCGGGTCCGACCGTGATGCCGGAGAGCTTGCGCTCGGGCTGCTGGTGGGGTTGGAGGGCGGGATGTTCCTCAGCCAGGTGCGCGGCAGCGACCGTCCGTTGCGGGTCGCTCTCGACACCGCGCTGGCCTACCTGGACAGCCTGCGACCAACACTGGACTAGGCGGTCCAGTCTGAGTTAGCCTTCCAGCGATCTGGACCGAGCGGTCCAATTGGTTTGGGAGGCTGACATGACCACATCCGCCCTGGTAAGCCGCCGCACCACGGGGATCCTCCTGCTGGTGTGCGTCGTCCAGTTCATGGACGTCGTCGACGCGGCGATCCTCAACGTCGCCCTCCCCAGTATCGAGAGATCGCTCGACTTCACCCAGCAGAGCCTGCAGTGGGTCATCAGCGGCTACCTGGTCAGCTACGGCGGCTTCCTCCTGCTCGGTGGCCGGGCCAGCGACCTGCTCGGGCGGCGGCGCATGCTGGTGGCCGGGACCACTGTGTTCGCGCTGTTCTCCCTGGCCGGCGCGCTCGCGCCGACCGGCGAGACGCTGGTGATCGCTCGCATCGCCCAAGGTGTTGGCGCTGCCCTGATGGCACCGGCAGGGCTGTCGATCCTGATGACGACGTTCCATGGCTCCGCACGGAACAGGGCGCTGGGTGTCTGGGGTGCCATGAGCGGGCTGGGCGCCGCTGCCGGGATCTTCTTCGGCGGGGTCCTGACCGAGAGCGCCGGCTGGCGCTGGGTTCTTCTGGTCAACATCCCCATCTGCATCGCCGTGGTCGTCGCGGCGCAAAGACTGCTGGCCCGCGATCACCGCGAGGATCGCGAGGGCAAGTTCGACCTGGGCGGGGCGGTCCTAGTCACGACAGCCATGCTGCTCGGGCTGCACGCCCTGATCGAGGCACCCGTCCGCGGCTGGGCAACCGCACGCACCGTCGGGGAGCTCTTGACCGCCGGCATCCTCCTCGTCGTCTTCGTCGCGAACGAGCTGCGAGTCGCCCAACCCCTGTTCCCGCTGAGCCTGCTACGGATCCGCGGGATCGCGGCCGCCGACCTCATCCAGCTCGCGGCCTTCGGTGGGTTCACCGGCTCCTTCTTCTTCCTGACCCTGTACATGCAGAACGTGCTCGGGTTCTCGCCGATCCAGAGCGGCGCGGCATACCTGCCCGTGACCGCAGTCCTCGTGGTCACCGCCGGGATCTGCTCCGTGCTGGTCGGCAGAACCGGGACCCGCCCGATCATCGTGGTCAGCGCGATGGTCGCCTCCGGCGGACTGTTCCTGCTGTCCAAGATCCCTGTCGACGGGAGCTACACCTCTGACCTGCTGCCCGGCCTCCTCGTGATGGGTGTAGGAGTCGGGGCACTTCTCGTCACCGTCACCAGCGCCGCCAACGCCGGCGTCCCGGGGGACCAGGCCGGACTCGCCGCCGGGCTGCTCAACACCTCACAGCAGCTCGGGACCGCCCTGGCCATCGCGGTATTCTCCGCCCTCGCGACCAGCCACACCAACCACCTGCTGGCGTCCGCAAACCCCCTGCCCGATGCCCTCACCGGCGGCTACTCCCGAGCGTTGCTCGGCGGGGCGATCTTCGTCGCCATTGCCGCACTGATCGGCTTCCTCGCCCCCAACACCCGAACGGTCACCACCACACCGCCTCTGGCCTCCGACCACGCCGATCCTCCCGCCGGCCGAGACGTCCAGGCCCCGGATCTGAACCCGAACGGAAGGACAGCGCCCGTGAAGTACCTGCTGCAGGTCCGATTCCACGCCGCCTCCGGCATCTCGACGCCACCCAGCGACCAGGACCGTGACGCGATCCAGGCGCAGTATCTGCGCATCCGCCGGGACCCAAGCGTCCTGGACGCCCACCAGCTTCTGCCCGCCGACACGGCCACCACCGTCCGCGTCAACGCCGGAAGAGTCGAACAGACCGCCGACGTGCCCGGGAACCCCAACGACGCACTCGACGGCTACTACCTCCTCGACGTCCCCCACCTCGAGGCCGCCATCGCGTTCGCCGCCCAGATACCCGCCGCCGGCAACGGCGGCACGATCGAGATCAGGCCCGTCATTGGCTAACCCCCAGCAGCGCCCCGCCACTGCCCAACGTCAGGTTCCGCGGTCTTGAAGAGTGTCGTACATGAACTCGGTGAGGGCGACTGCGGTGTTGAACGCCAGTCGGGCGTGCCGTTCGAGCGCCGGACTGGCGCAGTACTTCGGCTTCGTCGCCGCCGATCTCCCAGGCCGCTTCGAGAAGGGCGCGCGCTGGCTCCATGCGCTTCTCGAAGGCCGCGTTGTCAAGGTTGAGAGGGAGAGGCGGCGGCACCGGCTTGACGGCTTTGCCCTTGACCATTGAGCCACCGCCGCCCTGAGAACCGCCGCCGATGGACCGTACGCCTGACACAAAGGACCTGACAGACCCCCGTCGGGAGGCCGCCATCCGAATCCGGATGCATAGGCCGCACCGGCGGCGGGATCTGCCGCGCCGGACCTGTGCAAGCCCCCCGGACAGAGCCCGCCATTGAAGGCCCGACCGAACGCCGCCTCCGCCTCACAGGAGAAAGGGCGGCGAGTCGGGGCGCGGGCGGTGGGACTCGGTGAGCCTCACTGCGTCCTCCCTCGACCGGTTACGCCGTTGAGGACCAGCTCGAGCTGATCTGGGCGGAGGCGGCCGGAGCCGGCTGTCTGAGTACCGCCGGGCACGCGTTGCTGC
>DATEOS010000386.1:0-2196 GCA_035273815.1 Candidatus Limnocylindria bacterium | reverse complement strand
AATGGCCACCCCACCGGAGCCGCCACCGATCCCGCTCGACGACCTACCGTCCCAGCGCGAGCGCGATGCCCAGCACCGCGATGGTGACAATTGCCAGCAGAAAAGCCAGAAGCAGGTGCCGCCGGTCGTCTGAGCGCTGCGCCACCACCGGCTCAGCCGGCAGGTCTCTGGTGACCTCGGCAAGCTCGGCGTGGGTGGCCGCCGCGTAGACCAGTCCGACCCGGTCGGAGAACTCGTCCAGGGTGAGCCGGCCAGCGACGGCATGGCGCTGAAGCGCGGTCACGATCCGTTCGCGGTCCTCATTCGAGGCACGCAGACTCATATCGACAGGTTAGTGGGGGCCACGTGGCGGCGGATACGACCTGAGCGGACGGATTTCGCGCGAGGGCGCAAGCACGGGACACCGTACGGTGCCGCAAATCGCTAGTGTGCGTCATGGCCAAACAGCAGGGACTTCTGATCGAGCGGATCCTGCGCGACCGCGCCGGCATCTGGCGTCAGATCGCCGAGGAGCGCGGTCTCAAAACGCTCACCGCGAAGATGCTTCTGAGCTCCACGCTCAGCCTCGCCGCATACGGCGTCGTCATCGGAGCCGGCAACGGCCTCCTGCAGGCAGGGGCGTCCGCGGCCAAGCTGCCGCTGCTCTTCCTCGCCACTCTGGCGATCTGCCTGCCGACCCTCTACCTGTTCAACCTGCTCTTCGGTGCCCGGCTCGCGATGATGCAGACGGTGGCACTGATCATGGTGACGATCACGGTCATCTCGGTCCTGTCCCTGGCGTTCGCGCCGATCAGCCTGTTCTTCCTGATCACCGCGCACAACTACCCGTTCCTGAAGTTGCTCAACATCACGATCCTGATCCTGACCTCGATCGTGGGGCTGAGGTTCCTTACCAGCGGAATGGCCGCGCTCAACTCCATCCAGATGTCGGCTCAATTGGCGTCCGGGCAGGCCGCTCTCGCGGATTCCCCGGCCCCGGTCTCACCGGCGCTCCCGTCCGCGCCGCCGGTCGCCATGAGCGGAGTCGCCGTGCAGACCGCCCCGGCCCCGGCTCCGATACTGGTCGGCAACCGGCTGATCGTGCCCGGCCAGCCCGTCGAGCGCCCGGCCAGCATGACCCTGCTGTACATCTGGATCCTGTTGTTCGGGTTCGTCGGTACCCAGTTGGCCTGGACGCTGCGGCCGTTCTTCGGCAGCCCGGACGAGCCGTTCCAGTGGTTCCGCAACCTCGACGGCACCTTCTACGAAGACGTGGCCCGCACCATCGCCCAGTTCTTCGGCGGCTAGTCGCAGCGCCCCATGATCCCCCGCACCTAGGACAAAGGTTGCGGGGATCATGGCTGGCGCCTGGTGGGTACCGTTAAGGCATGTTCTGGGGGAGACGTAAGGCCGAGCAGCTGGCGGACGCGCGGGCCGAGGCATTGCACTGGTACGAGCGACTCGGCGGCCAGCTGACCAATTTGGCGGGCGGCGACAACCCGGCCGTGAAGCAGGCGCTCGTCGACGCGGGGGAGCGGTACACCGCCGCCGGGGCCTCGCTGGACCGGGCCGACAGCGTCCGGCAGTTCGAACTGGCCCGCGAGACCGCACTCGAAGGGCTGGCCTACATCCGGGCCGCCCGTACCGCCATGGGCATCGACCCGGGTCCGGATCTGCCGCCGCTGGCGAGCGCCCGCGGCACCGGCGCGATCCAGCAGAACCGGGCGATCGACGTGGAGGGCCGGCAGTTCCGTGCCTCGCCGAACCCGGGCGGCGACACTCCGTACTACTACCCGGGCGGCCGGGTACAGGGCCGACCGGTCCCGTCCGGCTGGTACTCCGAGCCCTGGTGGAAGGGCGCGCTGGCCACCGGCGCCGGCGTGTTCGGCGGCCTGCTGCTCTTCGACGCGATCTCCGGCGCCTTCGCGCAGGACAGCGGTGGCTCCGAGGACGCGTACGCGCAGGGGTACGACCAGGGTCACGAGTCCGGCTACGACGAGGGGTACGACCAGGGCGAGGACGCCGGCTACGACCAGGGATACGACACGGGCTACGACTCCGGGTTCGACTCCGGCGGCGACTTCGGCGGCGGCGACTTCTGACCGCGCTTTTACGCCGCGATCATGAGGTTAGCCGCGCCTTTTCGCCGCGATCATGGGGTTAGCCGCGCCTTTTCGCCGCGATCATGAGGTTAACGTCATGATCGCGGCTTGAAAC
>DATEOS010000385.1:0-5493 GCA_035273815.1 Candidatus Limnocylindria bacterium | reverse complement strand
GTGCTGGGACTGCTGCCCAAGCCGGCCGCCAAGGCATCGGGCTCCATCGTCTTCGACGGGGAGGAGCTGCTGGGCCTTGACGACGACCAGCTGCGGAAGCTGCGCGGCAATCGGCTGGCCATGATCTTTCAGGACCCCATGAGCTCGCTGAACCCGGTGCTCACCATCGAGCGGCAGCTGACCGAGGTGCTGGAGACACACCAGAAGCTCAAGCACGCCGGGGCTGAGCGGCGCGCCATCCAATTGCTGGAGATGGTGGGCATCCCAGGGGCCGAGAAGCGGCTGAACGACTTCCCGCACCAGTTCTCCGGCGGCATGCGGCAGCGGGTGATGATCGCGATGGCACTGGCCTGCGATCCGGAGCTGCTGATCGCCGACGAGCCGACCACCGCCCTGGACGTCACCATCCAGGCCCAGATCCTGGACCTGATGCGCAGTGTGGTGGCCGAGGTGCACACCGCCCTGATCCTGATCACCCACGACCTGGGCGTGGTCGCCGGCATGTGCCGCAGCACGGCGGTGATGTACGCCGGCCGCATCATCGAGCGCAGCAACACGGCGGAGCTCTTCGGGCGTCCGCGGCACCCGTACACGGTGGGCCTGCTGCGCTCGCTCCCACGGCTGGATGAGGCCGAGCGCGGCGAGCTGGTCCCCATCAAAGGCCAGCCGCCCGACCTGTCGCGCCAGATCACGGGCTGCCCCTTCGCGCCACGCTGCTTCAATGTTCAGGACCGCTGTCGGGCGGAGGATCCGCCGCTGGCGCAGGCGCTCGACGCCGAGGACGGGCACGAGGTCGCGTGCTTCTACCCGGCCGAGGGCGAGAAGCTTGTCCCGTCGGGCTTCGCCGCCGGGACCGGCGCATGACCGATGCCGCCGTGGCGCCCGAGCCGGCCACCGCGAGCCAGCCGAGAGCGGACGAATTGCCGCTGCTCCAGGTCCGCGACCTGAAGGTCTACTTCCCCATCAAAGAGGGCCTCATCTTCGAGCGCCATATCGGCGATGTGCGTGCGGTCGACGGTGTGACCCTTGATGTGCGCCGCGGCGAGACGGTGGGCCTGGTGGGCGAGTCCGGCTGCGGAAAGTCGACCTTCGCGCGGGCGGTGATCCGGCTGGTCGGCGTGACCGAGGGGAGCATCCAGTTCGACGGCCAGGAGATCGTGGGCATGTTCGGCGCCCCGCTGCGGCGGATGCGGCGCCGGATGCAGATGATCTTCCAGGATCCGTATGCCTCACTGAATCCACGGATGACCATCGGGTCCATGCTGGCCGAGCCGTTGCGCGTGCACGGACTGGCCAAGGGCGCGGAGCGCACGCGACGGGTGAACGAGCTGATCGAGATGGTCGGCCTGCCGAAGAATGCGGTGGGGCGGTACCCGCACGAGTTCAGCGGCGGCCAGCGCCAGCGCGCCGGCATCGCGCGCGCCCTGGCCGTCAAGCCGGAGTTCATCGCCGCCGACGAGGCGGTCTCCGCCCTCGATGTCTCGATCCAGGCACAGATCATCAACCTGCTCGCCGAGCTGCAGCAGGAGCTCGGGCTGACCTACCTGTTCATCGCCCACGACCTCAGCGTGGTGCGCCACATCAGCGACCGGATCGCGGTCATGTACCTGGGCGAGGTGGTCGAGCAGTCCCCCTCGTTCGAGCTCTACCGCAATCCGCTGCACCCGTACACCTCTGCCCTGGTCAGCGCGGTGCCGATCCCCGATCCGGCGATCGAGACCAAGCGCCGGCGCCTGATCCTGATCGGTGACGTCCCGTCACCGGCCAATCCGCCATCCGGCTGCCGCTTCCACACCCGCTGCTGGCTGCGCCGCGAGCTCAAGAACCCGGAGCGCTGCGTGAAGGAGCGGCCGGTTCTGCGCGAGCTGCTGCCCGACCACACGGTGGCCTGCCATTACGCGGAGGAGCTGGTCGCCAAGGATCGCCGCCAGGCGCTGGTGGGCCAGGCCGCCGAGGCGACCACCGGCCGGACCGTGGCTCCGGAGGAAGACCTCGTGGCCCCGGGCAGTGCCGGCGCCGATGCGGACGCCAGCATCTTCGACCTGGGAAGCACCGAGGATCCCACCATCAGATAGGCTGACGGGCGTGGAATATCGGATCGGCCTGGCGCAGGTCGCGCCGCGACTCGGCGAGGTGGACGCCAACTTCGAGCTGGCGGGGGAGTGGGTGCGCCGTGCCGTGGCTGATGGCGCGCAGCTGGTCGTCTTCCCTGAGCTGGCGCTGACTGGCTACCTGCTGTCGGACCTGGTGCCGGAGGTGGCCATGCCGGCCGCCGATCCGCGGCTGGCGGCGCTGAGCCGCGACGCGGGCGACGCGCTGCTGGTGCTCGGCTTCGTGGAGGAGACGGACGACCACCGGTATGCCAACAGCGCCGCGCTGCTGCGCAACGGGGAGCTGCTGGCGGTCCATCGCAAGGTGTACCTGCCGACCTACGGACTCTTCGACGAGGGGCGCTTCACGCGCCCGGGCGACGCGATCCGGACACACGAGGCGGGGGAGCCGCTGGGACGCATCGGCCTGTCTGTCTGCGAGGATTTCTGGCACCCCAGCCTGCCCATGCTGCAGGCCCAGGAGGGCGCCTCGCTGCTGGTCAACATCGCCGCCGGACCCGCGCGCGCGCCGGGCAGCGCGGCGGGCACCCGGGCGATCGCGGGCTGGCACAAGATGCAGGACACGTACGCGCTGCTGGGAACGGTGGCGATTGCCTTCTGCAACCGGGTCGGCAACGAGGAGGGCCTGACCTTCTGGGGCGGGTCGCGCCTGCTGGCCGCCGACGGGTCGATCGTCGCCGAAGGTCCCCTCTACGAGGAGGCGCTGGTCATCGGAGCTCTCGAGACGGATGACCTGCGCATGCAGCGCTACAGCCTGCCGCTGCTGGCCGACGAGCGGCTGGAGCTGAACCGTCGCGAGCTGGACCGGGTCATTGCCGAGCGCGCGGGCCTGCCGGCACCCGAGGAGATGGCGGAGTGACCATCGAGGAGACCGCACCCCTGCCCCAGATCGACGCCGCGCAGGCGGTGGAGGTGATCACCGGGTTCATCGGCTCACAGATGGAACAGACCGGCTTCCGAAGGCTGGTGGTTGGCCTGTCGGGCGGGGTGGACTCGGCAACAACGGCCTTCCTGGCGGTGCGTGCCGCGGGTGCCGACAACGTGCTGGCCGTCCGGATGCCGTACCGGACCTCGTCGCCGGGGTCGGAGGCCGATGCCCTCGCCGTGGTGGAGGCATTGAGCTGCCGCACCGAGCGGGTCGACATCAGCCCCATGGTGGAGCCGATGCTGGCCCTGATCGAAGGCGCCGAGGCGGCCACGCGGGTTCGGCGCGGCAACGTGATGGCCCGCCAGCGGATGATCGTGCTGTACGACCGATCGGCCGCATTCGACGCGCTGGTGATCGGCACCAGCAACAAGACGGAGGCGCTGCTCGGCTATGGGACGCTGTGGGGGGACATGGCGGCGGCCATCCAGCCCATCGGCGACCTGTACAAGAGCCAGCTGCGCGAGGTGGCCGAGTGCCTGGGCGTGCCGGAGCGCATCCTGACCAAGCCGCCTTCGGCCGACCTGTGGCCGGGCCAGACCGATGAGAACGAGTTGGGCGCCTCCTACGACGACCTGGACCGCATCCTGTACGCCCTCATCGACCGGCGCTGGAGCCAGGACCGATGCATCCGCGCCGGACTGGACGCCGATCTGGTGGCACGGGTGGCAGCCACAGTGGCGCGGATGGAGTTCAAGCGGCAGGTCCCGCCGGTGGCCAAGGTCAGCCTGCGCACGCCGGGGATCGACCATCTGTACCCACGGCGCCGCCCCGGCTCGCGCCGCGTCACGTGACCGTCGGCAGACTCCTCGTCGTCGGGACGCCGATCGGGAACCTGGGTGACCTCACGCCGCGGGCCGCCGATGCACTGCGCACCGCCGACCTCGTCGTGGCCGAAGACACGCGGCTGGCCGCGCGGCTCCTCGCTCATGTTGGGGCGCGCACGCCCTCACTGTCCTTCAACGAGCACAACGGCGCCGCCCGGCTTCCGGGACTGCTGGCGCGGTTGGCCGCTGGGGAGACGCTGGCGCTGACCACGGATGCGGGCATGCCCGGCGTCTCGGACCCCGGAGCCGCGCTGGTTGCCGCCGCGCGCGAGGCCGGGGCCGCAATCGAAGTCGTGCCCGGGCCGGCGGCCGTCACTGCGGCCATCGCGCTATCCGGCGTGGAGGCGCCAGGGTTCGTCTTCGGCGGCTTCCTGCCCTCGCGGCCGGCATCGGCGCGCGGCAGAGCGCTGGACCGCCTGCTGGAGGCCGCCACGTCGGCCGAGCTGCCATTGGTGCTGTACGAGGCACCGCACCGCATGACATCGCTCCTGGCGGCCCTCAGCGAGCGGGTGCCCGTCGCTGTGGTGGCTGCGGCTCGTGAGCTCACCAAGCGCCACGAGGAGGTGCTGGTAGGGGCGCCCGCTGAGGTCGCAGCCCGTCTCGGCAGCCCGCGGGGCGAATTCACCGTGGTCGTCAGCGGACTGCCAGCGGCCGCATCAGGAGGCGACGCGGCCGATGCGGCGGCCCTGGTGGAGGTGGGGCGGCGCGAAGCGCTGTCCGATCGCACCCTCGTGGCCCTGCTGCGCGCCATCGGCCTCAGCCGCCGCGATGCGTACCGGCTCGTCGAGGCGCACCGTAAGGCACCCGTAAGCCGGCGGTAACCGGGTCCGCCTAGCCTCCTGCGCAAGGCAGCCGCCTCGCCCGGCGTGCCGGTGTGGCCCACGTGCTGGGCAGGAGGATCAATCGCATGAACAAGGTGCTGCTGGTCGGACGCCTGACCCGCGACCCGGAGCTCCGGACGCTGCCGTCCGGTAAGCCCGTCGCAAATTTCGTGGTCGCGACCAACGAATATCGAGGCGGGGGAGCCGCCGAACGGACCGAGTACCACAACCTCGTCGCCTGGGATCGCCTGGCCGAGATCTGCGGCCAGTTCCTGTCGAAGGGCCAGATGATTGATGTCGAAGGACGCCTGCAGACGCGCCAGTGGGACGATGACGCCGGCGTTCGACACTGGAAGACGGAGGTCGTCATCAATCAGCTGGAGATGCTGTCCGGCCGCGGCAAGAAAGAATACGCCAAGGAGGCGCAGACCATCGCCCAGGCGGGAGCGGATGGGCTGCCAGCCGATCAAGCCGCAGCGGCCAACGGCGAGGGTGAGGTGACCGAGGAATCGCTCGTCGCGCTGTAGCAGCGCTGTCGTTGACGGCCTCTCGACCACCGAGGGGTCGTCACGGCGCGCAGGGACCCGTGCGCCACTTGCGACCTACGCCTCGGTCCTAACGATTGGCCATTGAGGCGCGACGTGAGCGCCGCGAATTTGGGTAGATTCCGCGGTCATGCGGTTCCAGTGACCCTGGCATTTGCTGGCATTGCTTCAACACTGATAAGCGTGACGGGCGGGGTCCTGCTTGTCGATGCGTCGGTCGACATAGAGCAGCTCGGAATCGCGCCTAGCATGTCGGCATGACGC
>DATEOS010000384.1:0-2480 GCA_035273815.1 Candidatus Limnocylindria bacterium | reverse complement strand
TCGGCCTGCATCGGCGTCCCGCTGGCGGTCTTCTTTACGCGGTACGACTTCCCCGGGCGCCGGGTGCTGGCCCAGCTGGTCGCGCTGCCCGCGGTGCTGCCCCCGCTCGTCGGCGTGCTGTCATTCCTCTTCCTGTGGGGTGAGACCGGCTTCGCCGCACGTCTGGTGCAACAGGTCAGCGGGAGCGTCGATCCCCCGTGGCGACTGCAGGGCGCCGGGGCGATTCTCTTTGTACAGGCGTACTCGATGTACGTGTACTTCTACCTTTTCGTGCGCGCCGGCCTCCGCGGCATCGATGCGTCGGCCTATGAGGCCGCCGAAAGTCTCGGGGCCACGCGCTGGCGCACGTTCACCAGGGTGGTCCTGCCGCTGCTCCGCCCGTCGCTCGCCGGTGCGGCGTTGCTGGTGTTCCTTTCCGCCCTCGCCTCGTTCAGCGCGCCCTATCTCTTCGGCGGCGGCTTCCGCGTCATGACGACGCAGATCGTGAGTACCCGGCTCAATGGCGACGACCGTCTCGCCATGGTGGAGACGCTGGCCCTGACCGCGATCGCGCTGGTGGGCCTGGTGCTGGTGCGGTGGGTCGATGCCGATGGCCTGATCGGTGGCTCCAAGGGCGCGCCTCCCGCGGCACGACCGATCGGGTCGCGTCGTGCGCGCGCCATGCTCTCCGGTGTCGCCTGGGTGGTGGCCCTCTTTCTCCTGCTCCCGCATGCCACGCTGCTGCTGGTGTCGCTCGTGCCGCTGGGTACGTGGACCAACGAGGCCCTTCCGCCCGCGTACACGCTGGGCAACTATGTGACCCTCGTCAGCGACCCGGTGCGCGCGCGGCCGCTTCTGACCAGCCTGTGGATGGCGATCGCTGCCACCATCGGCGCGGTCGCCATCGGCCTCGGCGTGGGGGCGCTGGTGGTGCGACAGAGGGTACCGACGGCGCGGCTGCTCGAGTGGCTCGTGGCCTTGCCGTGGGCCGTGCCGGGCACCGTGTTCGCCATCGCACTCGCCACCGCCTTCTCGGTCAACGCGCCGGCAGCGCTGCGACTCATACTCGTGGGCACGCCGGTCATTCTTCCGCTCGCCTATCTGGTGCGAAATCTGCCGCTCGCCGGTCGCGCCCTGCTGGCGGGATACCGGCGGCTCGATCCTTCCTACGAGGAAGCCGCGGCATCGCTCGGTGCCGGCGGGGCGCGCACGATGCGCCGCGTCGTCATTCCACTGCTTCGCTCGTCGCTCGTGGCCGGTGCGACACTCGCGTTCGTGGCCGGTTTTGGAGACTTCGTGACCAGCGTCCTGCTCTACACCTACGATACACGTCCCATCTCCCTCGAGATCCTGGGGAGCCTGCGCTCGAGCGACGTCGGCGTTGCGGCGGCCTATGGCGTGGTGCTCATGTGCGTGAGTGCCGCTGTGTTCCTCGCGACCTCGGAGCGGGAGGCCGGCCGATGAGCGACGTCGCGGTGCCGGCGGTTCCGGCCAGCGCACGGGACCAGCTCCGCCGGCTGGCGGTGCTGATCACGACCTGTTTCGTGGACATGATCGGGTTCGCGATGGTGCTGCTGATCCTGCCCTTCTATGCCCTCGACCTCAAGGCATCTCCCTTCGAGATCGGTATCATCACCGCGGCGTTCTCGGCCGCGCAGATCCTCTCCGCACCGCTGTGGGGGCGCGTCTCCGACAAGTATGGTCGCCGGCCCGCGCTGCTCATCGGCCTCGTGGCCTCGGCCATGGCGTACGTGGTGTTCGGCCTGGCGCACTCGCTCTGGCTCCTCTTCCTCTCACGACTCATCCAGGGCGCCGGTGGCGGCACCACCGGCGTCGCCAACGCCTACATCGCCGACTCGGTTGAGCCTGGCGATCGCGCCCGGGCGCTGGGCTGGCTCTCCGCCGCCACCTCGGCGGGCGTGATGTTCGGGCCGGTGATCGGGTCGGTGGCGGCCCACTGGGGGCGCGCCGCACCCGGGTTCGTGGCGGCGGCGCTCTGCGTCGTGAACTTCGCGTTCGCCTGGAGGCTCCTGCCGGAGTCACACGTGCATCGTGGCGGTGCCGCCATCGTCCGGAAGCCGGTGTGGGAGTCGGCCTGGCAGGTTCTCCGGCATCCGACGCTGCAGGTGTCGCGGCTGATCTGGATCTACAGCGTCGGCATGCTCGCCTTCGCCTCCCTCACGTCGGTGCTGGCACTGTTCCTGGGCGCGCGCTTCAACGTGAACGCCATGACCATCGGCCCCTGGTTCCTCTACATCGGCGGGCTGTCGGTGGTGATGCGCACCATCTTCCTCGGTCCCATCGTCGACCGGATCGGCGAGACCTGGGCCATGCGCGTCGGCGCGATGCTGCTGATCGTGGGCCTGCTGCTGTATCCCCTCGCGTCATCCATCGCGCTGCTGGCGCTGATCATGCCGCTGGTGCCCATCGGCACTGCGTTGCTGTTTCCGTCCACGACGGCCCTCATGACCCGGGGTGCCGATCGTGAGGAGACGGGGACC
>DATEOS010000383.1:0-5830 GCA_035273815.1 Candidatus Limnocylindria bacterium | reverse complement strand
GTGTGGACCGGTGTCGACTTGCCCTTCAGCCGCTGCGTGCCCGCCGGACGGGCGCTGATCACGTCTGCGGTTGCCCGCCGCGTCGCGTCATTCATGAGGACAGATCCGGGCTTGGCGGCACCCTGGAGCCGCGCGGCCGTGTTCATGATGTCGCCTGCCACCATCCCCTGGTTCTCCAGGCCCAGGACGACGGCCGACTCCCCGGTGGCGACGGCGGCGCGGGCTGCCAACGGTCTCGGCAGCGCCGCGCCACGCAGGCTCGCGACCGCGGAAACGATCTCCAGCGCGGCTCGAACCGCGCGCTCGGCATCGTCCTCGCGCGCCACGGGCGTCCCCCATACGCCCACCACCGCGTCACCGATGAACTTCTCGATGGTGCCGCCGAAGCGGGCCATAATCCCGCGAGCCGCCTCGAAGTAGCGCGACAGGATGTCGCGCACTTCCTCCGGGTCAAGTGACTCGGCGAGGCCGGTGAAGTTCTCGAGGTCGCAGAACAGGACAGAGACCAGCCGCCGTTCGGAGGGCGCCTCCGCGGCTGGAACCTCGCGCACGGCCTTCTCGCCCACGGAACCGATCGTGAGCTGGTTCGGAGTGGCCTCTGCCGACTGCGCGTGATGGCTCTGCGTGTCCGTGAGGGCGTTGCCGCACGCCGTGCAGAAGCTGAACCCGGCAGGCACCTCCGTTCCACACCGGTCGCACGTGACGGCCAGCGGCCGGCCGCAGGTACCGCAGAACTGGGCACCCGGCGGATTCTCGAATCCGCAGGCCGTCGGGTGTAGCGTGCTCACGTGCGGGCTCCCCCTCCCGACCGTGCCGGGTCGATCAGCCGGAGGGCTGGTCCTTGGCCTTATGGCCCGTCAGGTTCACGGAGTTGTCCGTGCTGTCCACAACCGCCTGGAAGTACATCAGTCTCGCCTTCAATGACCGGTCGTGCCGGAAAATGGTCGTCGTGATGTGCGATTCCTCGGTGACGCCCGGCAAGCCGGGTATCGACCGCTTTCCCAGCAGCGCCTCAAGGGGTTCCATGACGAGGTCGACAAGCTCGGGCGAGTCGCTCTTGAGCTTGATGATGTGGAATGTGAAGGGTTCCTCGGGCAGCAGGTCGTCATGCAGCTGGAACCACTCATTCAAGCGTTCCAGCTCGCGCGCGGTGTAATGGCTGTCGTCCAACATTTGGCGGTGCCTCCTCCGATGGCCCCCGGCGGAACAGGATCATAGGACCCGCCCGCCAACCCGCCTAGCCCTGAAGACCTAGAAGTCGTTACGTCCGGCGAACGACTCGATCACCTGCGGGCGGGTGAGCTGGTAGATCGCCAGCCGATGCCCGCCGGGGTCGACGAACGAGCAAATCGGCCCCTGCGGGATCTCAAGCCGGGTGCCGCCCTTCCAGCCGCGCTGGCGGAGGGTCGCAATCGCGGCGTCCAGGTCCGCGACCCGGTAGACCAGCACCGGCGCGTCGCCCTCCAGGTGATCGGCCAGCAGGACGTGTGGCGGCGGTTCGCCAAGCTCCACCATGGCCACGCGCGCGCCCATGCCATCGATGGCGAAGACCGTCCGTCCGCCCAGCACGTCGACCAGGAAGCGCAGGTCCGCCGGCACGTCACGGCTGGGCATGTACAGGTAGTCAAGCTGGAGGAAGAGGCTGTTCTCGGCCACGCTCAGGGCTCCAGCACGTCCAGGCGTGCGCGCATCGCGGCCTCCAGCTCGGAGGGATACGGGATGCGGTGCGCGGCCACGAGGTCTGGAACCACCTCCTGGTAGTAGTCGGCCATGGTTCGCGCAGCGACCAGCATCTGGCCGGAGTCGAGCGGGACGAACGTCGAGGTCAGCGGAGCGAGATCCGCTGCCGGCACTGCGCTGTCCAGCTTGTCGAACCCGTCGACGTGGCCATTGAAGTCGGCCCGCAGGCGCGCCAGGTTCACGCAGTAGCCGCGCAGGGCGTCGAGCTGCCCCGCTGCCCACCACGGCTGCCCGCGGCCCAGGGCGGCGATGAAATGCGCCATGTCGTGCCAGAACCATTGCACGCATCGTCGGAGCTGCTCGACCTGGTCGTCCGTATCCGGCTCGTTGCCGACGAAGGCGACGCCGGTCAGGATGCCGTCCGGATCATGGACGGCCCGATACGGCCCGCGGCTCGACCGCCCCATGGCGCCGACATCGGTGACGGTCAGCTCCACGTCCGTGCCGTCGGCGAGGATGAAGAACACCGTGTCGTGGCCCTCGAAGTCCTCGACCTGCAATGGTTCGCCCAGCGCGCGGACCAGCTCCGCGCGATCTCCCCACACGGCGTCGCGCTGGCCATCGGCGGCCACTGCGCACAGGTCGACGTCCGAGTGGGCGTCGGCCGTCCCGGTGACGTGCGATCCGCTCAGGTAGCCCGCGACGATCCGATGGTCTGCCCGGCAGGCTACGGCGAAGCGCTCGAGCAGGTCGTCCAGCTTCTGCTGCCCGATGCTCATCGGTCGAGCACCAGTGGCAGGACCAGGTAGAAGAGCGCCACGTACACGGCCAAAGCCACCGCCACGATGATCGCGCTGCGGACCAGCCAGGCGGCGACCTGGCGCCAGCCCGAGTTGCCGGCCCACCCGAACAACGGCCCGGGAGCGGCGGGTCGCCTGCGCATCGACCCATGGTAGCCAGGACCGCTCAGCGCGCAGGCGCGCGGCCGGGTAGGCTGACGGCAGCCGGCCATCGGCGCGGCTCCCATAACGGAGGATCCCGAGCCCATGCGCCTGCTACGTCAGCTCGCGCGTCGCAAGCTGCGAACCACGCTCACCATCCTGGGCATCACCATCGGCATCTGGGCGCTGGTGGTGTTCAGCTCCATGGCCAACAAGATCAATGCCCTGGTCGAAGGCGGCAGCCAGTACTTCGCCGGCAAGGTCCTCGTGACCGATGCCTCGAGCATCGGCGTCGCCATTGGCACGGCGCCCATGAACGTCGACGTGGCGGACCAGATCGCCGCATTGGACGGCGTGGCGGCAGCCGTGCCGCAGGTGCAGCTCATCTACGACCCCGAGGGCGGGGGAGCATTCGGCGGCTCGGAGACGATCATCGGCTCGGTGGCCGGTGCCGACCAGGGCCACGAGACGTTCCCGCTGAACCCGATCCAGGGCAGGCTGCTGACAGCAGACGACGAGGGGAGCCACGTCGTCGTGATGGGCAGCGACCTGGCGCGCAAGGAGAACGTCGGCGTCGGGGACCGCCTTGAGATCCGCGGAGTCGACTTCGAGGTGGTCGGCGTCCTGGAGCCGACCCTGACCGCGCCGGACTCGAGCGCCTCCATGCCGCTTTCCGCCGCGCAGGAGCTGTTCCACGAGAGCCTGCCGGCCCAGATCCAGGACGCCATCGGGGCCGATGAGCTGGCCAGCCAGGTGGTCGTCTACCCGGAGGACGGTGTCAGCGAGGCCGACGTGGCCGCCGCGATCGAGGACGAGATCGACAACGTGAACACCCTGACCGGCGCCGAGTTCGATGAGCAGGTCGGCTCGGCCACGGCCATCTTCAACGCCATCATCATCGGCGTGGCGGTCATCAGCCTGGTGGTTGGCGGCCTGTCGGTGATCAACACCATGGCCATGTCGGTCGCCGAGCGGACCCGGGAGATCGGCATCAAGCGCGCGATCGGCGGCTCCCGCGGGCGGATCATCCGGGAGCTGGTGACCGAGGCAGGGATGATCGGGCTCCTTGGCGGGCTGATCGGCCTGGCGCTGGGAGCCGTGGTGGTCGTGATCGCCAACGAGGCGGGGCGCGACTCCGGCACCATCTTGTTCGACCTCACCTGGGGCACGGCCGCCTTCGCGGTCGCCTTCTCGACCATCCTGGGCATCGTGGCCGGGCTGGTTCCCGCCTGGAGCGCCGCGCGGCTCGACCCGGTCGAAGCGCTGAGGTACGAGTGATGACGGCAACCACGCCGCTGCTGGAGGGGCGCAACCTCCGCAAGACCTATCGGCTCAGCCGCCGCAACCAGGTGGAGGCGCTGCGTGGCGTCGACCTGAACGTCGATGCCGGCGAGATGGTCGCGATCATGGGCCCGTCCGGATCGGGCAAGAGCACGCTCATGCACATCCTGGGGCTGTTGCACGCCCCCGACCGCAATGGCGGTCCGCCGCCGCAGCTGCGTGTCAAGGGCAAGGACGTGGGCAACCTGTCGGATCGCGATCGCACCCGCATGCGGGCCGACGCGATGGGCTTCGTGTTCCAGTCCTACAACCTGGTGCCGACCTTGACCGCGCTCGAGAACGTGTCGCTGGCCGGCGAGTACGCGGGGGTGGCGCGCGGCAAGGCGAAGGATACGGCCATGGAGGCGCTCAGCTGGGTCGGTCTCGCGGAGCGCCACGGCCACCGACCAATGGAGCTTTCTGGCGGCGAACAGCAGCGCGTGGCCATTGCGCGCTCACTGGTCAACTCGCCCATGCTGCTGCTGGCGGACGAGCCGACGGGCAACCTGGACTCGGCCATGAGCACCGACATCCTTGGCCTGCTGCGCCGGTTCAACCGCGAGCGCGGCCAAACGCTGGTGCTCGTCACGCACGACCCCGACGTCGGTGCGGTGTGCGATCGGATCATCCACATGCGCGACGGCCTGTGCGAGCGATCGGAGAGCCTCGTGACCTCGCACCACGTCGCCGAGACAACGCCCGAAGCGGCGACCTGAGCGCACCGTCCGCCGATGGCGATGATCGGCCGCGTCAGACCGGGCCAGGGCCTTGGGGCGCCGCGCATGGCCCATCCAGACGTGATGGCGCTGCTGGAGCGCACCATGGGCTTCAGGCCGGTGCCCGGCACGCTGAACGTGATGCTGGATCGGCCGTTCGACCGCGCAGCCGACACGGAATACGTCCCCGCCAGCCTGCTGAAACCCGATTGGGAAGGCGCCACCGGCCAGGCCGGCTATTGGCTGACGCCCATGCTGGCCGGCGGGCGCTACGACGCGGTCGCCGTCCAGGCTGACGAGCCCCACTACCCCCAGGCGCAGCTGGAGCTGCTGTGCGGTGTCGGGCTGCGGGACGCGCTGGGGCTGGCGGATGGCGACCCACTGGAGCTGATCCCTCTGCCGCGCCCGGTGGAAGGGGAGCGCTGGATCGCAGGGGCAGTGATCCATGACGGGACCGGCCGCATCTTCATGCAGCGGCGCAGCCAGGACCGCGGTCTCTTTCCTGGCGCGTGGGACATCGTGGGCGGGCACGTGGAACCGGGCGAGGGCATTTTGGATGCGCTGCGGCGCGAGGTGACAGAGGAGACGGGCTGGACCCTGCGCCACGTTCTCGACGACCTGGGCGTCACGACCTACACCGGGGAGGACGGCATGGAACGCCACGAGGTCGACTACCTGGTCGAGGTGGACGGCGAGCTCGAGGCTCCGCGGATCGAGGAGCACCTGCACCTGGACCCATGCTGGGTCCACCGGGGCGAGGCCATGGCCCTGCTCAGCGGCACGCACCCAAGCGACGCCCTGCTGCGCCCGGTCATCGGGCGGGCGTTCGAGGTGCTTGGGAACGCCTAGTCGAGCGCCATCTCCATCATGACCGCGGCAATGTCGACGCCGTTGGGCGTCGTCACCACCTCGTCCTCGGTGGCGCGGAAGCCATAGGCCTCGTAGAGCGCCCGCCCCGAGAGCGTGGCGCCGAGCACCAGCTTGCTGAATCCCTCCGCACGGGCGGCGGCCTCGCACGCCTCCAGGATCCGTCGCCCGAGCCCGCGCCGCGTCCAATCGGAACGCACGAACATGGCGCGGATGCGGGCGGGCTCCTCCGCAGGGTCCAACAGCCGCCCATCGCCCGCGGCGTCGCCCGCACCCGCGTACATCTTGTCGCGCCGGCTCCAGCCG
>DATEOS010000382.1:0-2866 GCA_035273815.1 Candidatus Limnocylindria bacterium | reverse complement strand
CCGCTGCTCGGCGGCCCGCGTGGCCGCCGCGACCGCCAGCGCAACCGAGTCGCGGCGATTCTGTTCCTCGGTCGCCATCCGGTCCTCGACCAGCGAATCCCTCACCCGTCGCACCTTGGCCTGCGCCGCCTCACGCCGAAGGGCCTCGGCCGCCGCGATCGAATCGGCGGTTGCAGCCGCCGGTACTGCCTTCGCCGGCCGGGGCGGCGCGACAGGAGCGGGCTCGGGAGCGGCGACAGGGGCAGGCGCAGGCGGCGACGCCGTGACGACAGTGCGGTCCGAATCGCGCACCACCGCCACGGGTACTGGCGCCGGAGTCGTAACCGGGACCTGTGCTACCGGCGCAGCCTGGGGCGCGGTGGTCCACGACGAATCGACCTTCAACGGCGCCGTCGCGACCTCAGCCGCAGGCCCCTTCTGCGCCTTCTGCGTCCTGAGCTCGTCCCAGTAAACGAACCCCGCCAGAACCACCAGGGACAGCAGCAGACCCGCCACCAGCCCGATCCGGTCCGGCAGCCATTGCCTCGGCACTGCGGCCTGGTAGCGCGGCAGGATCGTCGCGGCGACATCACCGTAAAGCCGCTCCGCGCGCGCGTCGGGCTCCGGCAGCCGCGTGGCGACCTTGCCGACCCGTGCCAGGCAAACGCTGATGTTGTCGTCACCCCCGCGCGCGTTCGCGGCCGAGACGAGGCTGGCGGCGATCTCCTCCAGCGAGCCCGGCGCGTTCAGCAGGCGCGCGATCTCATCGCCCTCCACCTGCTCATGCAGCCCGTCGCTGCACACCAGCACCACGTCGCCGGGGGCGATCTTCCGGAACAGGACACCCGGTGCCGGGGCGTCGGTCACACCGAGCGCCGACGCGATCCGTCCGGTGTCGTTCACGGTGAGCATGTCTTCCCGCGGCGGCGTCAGCAGTGCGAGCGGCTCACGCGCATGATCCTCGGTGAGCTGTTCCAGTTCGTTGCCCGACAGCCGATACACCCGGCTGTTCCCCACATGGGCCGCGCACAGCCAATCACCCGCGAGCACCGCGACGGTCAGCGTCGTTGCGGCCGGCTGGCCGTTTGCGTTGGGCGGCATTGCCCGCACCTTGGCGTTCGTCTCGGCGATCGCCGTCTCGACGATCTCCGCCAGGCCGAACTGCCAGCGGGGGCCGATCAGCAGTGACCCGACGAGCCCGTTCAGGGCGTCGCCGAAGGCCTCCACTGCCATGACGCTCGTGTTGCTCCCGCGCGCGTGCTCACCCAGGCCGTCGGCCACCGAAAGTACCACGATGTCCAGTTCGTCCTGCGGCAGGCTCAGGCCGAACACCGCCACCGCATCCTCATTGCGCCGTTGCCGCCGGCCCAGGTCGGATGCGGACGCGACCTCGTGCACCGTCGTCGGACGCGGCGGCGCGAGAATCGGGAAACGAACCTGGTGCTGCGACTCCGGCAATCCTGCGCTCCAGTGTGACAGTTACTTGATTCCGCCGACGACCTGCTTGGCCAGCTGACCGGCCCGCAATGTCGCGGTGGCACCATCGACCCCATTGATCGTCGCGAGCTGCGCGAGTGGTATCGACGACGGAAACTGCCGGTTGAACTGCTCCAGCGTCATTTCCTTCGGCACCTTCACGGTGTTGACCCGTGCGGCCTGCACATTGAGGTACGCGGGATCGGTAAGCGGCTTGAAGGTGCGAGCCACCTGCCGGATCGCCTGCAGGTTCTGGGTCCGGTCGGGGAGCGTGTAGCCCATGATCATGTACGTGTACTGACCGTACTCGATGAAGGCGGCGCTGCCCTGGATGACGGTGCCGTCATCGACCTGGGCCCTGAAGTCGCCCGAACTCGCCGGCAGCCCGTTGATCTGGGCATTGCTGGTGTTTCCCGCCGTGATGCCCTGCTGCGTGAAGAAGGTGTTCGCGGCGGTCGCGGCCGAGGTGCCCTTCCCCGCCAGGCGAAGCTGCACCCCGGCGTCCTGCTGGGTCGAGACCGCCATCACGCCCTCGGGCTTGTTCTGCGTCGGCCATCCCGCCGGGAACGTCACCTCGAACTTCAGGTCGGGATGATAGAACACCCCGTTCCTGAAATACCCCGCCTTGGGGTCGGGGCCGAACACGAAGCCGTCGAGCAGCTTCATGTACGACTCGCGTCCCAGCGTCGCACCGCTCATGCTGCGACCGGCCTGCTGCACGGAATCGGCCCGCTGTTCCGCCCGCTTCACCCGGTTATCGGGATCGGGATGCGTCGATTGCCACTCCGGCAGCCGCTGGCCAGCCGCACCACTGATCCGGTCGAGGGTCTGGAACATGTCGCTCGCCGCTCGCACGTCGTACCCATCCTTCATCATGTAACGGAAGCCGAGCAGGTCGGCCTCGGTCTCGTCATCGCGGCCGAACTTCAGGAAGAGAAGCTGCATTCCCTGCTGCAGCTGCGCACCCATGTCCCGCACCGTTGGCGACGCGATCATTCCCGCGACCAGGCCGACCTGCGCCAGCTGCTGCTTGCTCATCTGGCTCACCGAATGCTTGGCCGTCACATGACCGATCTCATGCCCGATCACGGAGGCCAGCTCCGCCTCATCGTTCATGTACGTCATGATGCCGCGGGTGATGAAGATGAATCCTCCCGGCAGCGCGAAGGCATTCACCGTCTCATCGTCCAGCAGGTAGAAGGCCCACGGCAGGTTCGGACGCTCCGACTCCGCCGCCATGCGCATCCCGATCTGCTTTACGAGGGCCTGTGCGGCCGGGTTGTTGTACTCCCCGATCGACTGCACGACCTTCTGCGCCTCCTGCTGCCCGATGGAAATCTCCTGCGACTCCGATACCAGTGACAGCTCGGATTTGCCTGACACAGGGTTCGTGGCACAGGCCACCGTCGCG
>DATEOS010000381.1:0-7773 GCA_035273815.1 Candidatus Limnocylindria bacterium | reverse complement strand
GATGCCGGTCCCCATCCCGACCACGACCACGTAGGCGGCAGTGAGGTCGCGCCTGAAGATGAGCAGCGCGAACAAGCCGATCACGGTCACCGCCACCAGGCCGAGCGCCACCCAGCCGAGCAGCACGAAGATGGCATTGTCGGATGTGGGTGTCAGGTTCGTGGGGCCGAGGATGGCGGTGTAGCCAAGGTAGCCGAGGTACGCCAGGCCGCCGATGATGGCGGCGGTGATCACACCGCCGACGACGAGCTGACCGACCGGCCGTCCAATCCGTGGTCGCAGCAGGCCGAGGCCGCCGGCGATGCCCGCGATCAGGCCGATCACCGCCGCCACGATGGCGAAGGCGGCAGCGGGCGGGTACTGGAAGGGCGGCGGGATCACGTAGGCCCACAGCAGGTTGGCCAGGAACCCGGTCGCCGCCCCGGCCAGGGGCCCAGCCAGCACGCCCACCAGGATTGTTCCGATGGAGTCGAGGTAGATCGGGATCTTGAGGGCGGCCGCCACGGTCTGGCCCAGGATGATGTTCAGCGCAATGGCCACCGGCATCAGGATCAGCGTGCGGGTGGTGAACTGCGTCGTGATGGACGCCACACTCCCCGTCTGCACACGCTCGACGACGAGATAGACGGCGATTGCCACGAGGAGGGCCACGCCCAGGATCAGCGCCAACACGTCGGCAACCTCTTGGAACGCGAAGGTGACCGGATCGGCCTCACCGCTGGCCGGGACGCCGCCTGCCAGGGCGACGCCGCCTGCCACCACGACGGCGAAGGCGACGATGGCCGCAATCCATCGAACGAGCATGCTGACCTTCCTCCAGATGTTGGTGTTGCTGCCGGCTACGAGACCCTGACGGCCCCCGCCAGGCGTTCGAGCAGCTCGGCTTTCATGGGCTCCGGCTCGATGACGGTCGCGATCTTGATGGCAGGCCGATCTGCCTCCTCCGAACGGTACAGGCTGCCCGCCACCTGGGGGTCGGCACGAGTGTCACATGCCAGCCGCTCCTCGACCACCTCGGTCACCAGATCAGGCCTCAGCAGGGCGGCGATGAGCGTCACCGGATCATGGAGGTAGCAGCCGTCGATGCCGTCCGCCTCCTTGTGGAAGCCCACGTAGAAGCGGACCGCGTCCCGCACCACGCCGGTGAGGTGTGTCTCCGGCAGGGAGCGGAGGTCTTCCATGGTGAAGACAACGTCCTGCGTGGCGTCCAGCGGGAACATGCGGTCGATCACGCCGCCGCGCAGGCAGGCCTCGGCCGCCTCGGGGTCCACGCAGGCGTTCCACTCTCCGGTCTCGGTCGTGTTGCCGCGCTCCTCCAGGGTGCCGCCCATCCAGATCACCTGGCGCGTCCCACCGGCCAGGTCGACGCCGTTGATGGCCGCCGCGGCCAGGTTGGTGAGCGGTCCAAGCGCCACGATGGTCATCTCGCCAGGATGGCGACGGACGTGGGCGCCCAGGTAGCGGGCCGCCGGGATGGGCGTGTACTCGGTGCTCCCCAGCTTGCGGTCCTCGCCGCGCAGCTCGACATAGCCGGTGCCGGTTGGCCCGTGCGTCTCGGGGGCTGTCCGCAGCCGGCGCTGCAATGGCCGAGCCGCACCGATGCTGACCGGCACGTCGGCGCGGCCCACCATCTGCAGGATCTTGCCGGTGTTGCGCGCCACGTGGTGGATCTCCACGTTGCCCGCCACGCAGGTCACGCCGCGCAGGTTCAGCTCGGGGGCGGTCGCCGCGATGAGCAGCGCGACCATGTCGTCGATCCCCGTGTCGACGTCCAGGATGAGGGGCAGCCGCTCGCCCGCCTCCGGCCGCGCAGGCATCGGCTCCATCGGCTCCAATCCTAGCGTGGCCACCCGCCGGCACGCCCCAGCTTGCTGATCGGCTCGCTGCGGCCCAGGGCGACCCAGATGAAGCGGGCCGCGTCCAGCACGCCGTCCAGGTCGACGCCGTGGCGCACGCCCTGGCGGTCGAGCAGGTAGACGAGGTCCTCCGTGGCCAGGTTGCCGGCCGCGCCGGGCGCGAAGGGCGAGCCGCCGGTCCCGCCGGTCGAAGCGTCGAAGGTGGTGACGCCCGCCTCCAGCGCGGCCATGACGTTGGCCAGCGCGGTGCCGCGCGTGTCGTGGAAGTGCAGCGCGATCATGTCCGAACCGATGCCGGCAGTCTCCAACGCTCCCAGCACATGGGTGACGTCGACCGGCGCCGCGACGCCGACGGTGTCGCTGATCGCCAGTTCGTCGACGCCCATGGCGCGCAGCCTCTCCGACACCGCCACCACGGCGCCGGCGTCGACCTCGCCCTCGTACGGGCAGCCAAAGGCAGTGCTCACGTAAGCGCGGATCCACCAGCCGCGACGGCGCGCTTCGGCCGCGATCGGCTCGAAGGCGGCCAGAGACTCCTCCTGGCTCATGCCGATGTTGTGTCGGACGTACGAATCGGTGGCCGCCGTCATCAGGCAGATGGCGTCGACGCCCGCCGCCACGGCCCGATCCAGGCCCCGCTGGTTCGGCACCAGTACCGGATAACGCACCGTGGCTCGTCGGTCCAGCGCGCGGAGCACATCCTCCGCGTCGGCCAGCTGCGGGATCGCCTTCGGCGAGACCAGCGAGGTGGTCTCGATCTCGCGCAGCCCGGCAGCGGCCAGCATGTCCAGGAATCGGAGCTTGTCCTCGGTGGCCACGATGGTCGGCTCGGCCTGCAGGCCGTCGCGCGGGCCAACTTCGTAGATGCGGACGTCAACGGCTGTCACGCCGGCGATTCTAGGTCGACGCTCGCCATCACCTCCGCCATCACCTCCGCCAGCACGTCGCCCCGCTGCACCTGGTCGCCCTCGCGCACCGCCAGCTTGCCGACCACACCGGCGATCGGCGTGGTCACGGCGTGCTCCATCTTCATGGCCTCGATCACGACCACGGTCGCATGAGCCGCGACCGATGCACCGCCCGCGACTCGGACGGCCACGACGCGACCGGGCATGGGTGCCACCAGGGCGGCATGGCCCTCCGCATGGGAGGCAGCGTGGCGCACCGCCTCATCCACGGTCGGGGCATCGGCGATGGCAAATCCCAACGACTGGCCACCGACGTCGAGATGGACGGCACGCGCGTGCAGGTCGACAGCCACACGGTCGACCGGCGGCGCTGCCCGGCCGAACTCGACCCGCCGCTCGTCCTGGTCGTGGCGCAGCCGCACCGCAGCCTGGGCATTGGATCGCCAGCCGCCGCCCCAGACGTCGCCGGGGAGCAACCCGCCCGCCGCGGCGCCGGCCGCCGCAGCGGACCAATCCTCGTGGTCGGGGACTGGCGGCTCGGGCAACGCCATCTGATCGATGGTGTCGGTCCGCATCGCGCCGTCACGCATGGCCGGCTGCTCGATCAGCCAGCGCAGGTAGGCGAGATTGGTGCGCACGCCCAGCAGCCGGGTGGCGGCGAGCGCGCCCTGCAGAGCGGCCAGCGCGCCGCTTCGATCCGGACCCTGCACGATCAGCTTGGCGAGCAACGGGTCGTATCGGTCCGTCACCTCGTCACCCTGGTGGATGCCGGTGTCGACCCGAACGCCGGCCGGCCATTGCAGGCCGACCACGCGCCCCGTGGCCGGCAGGAATCCGGCGGCCGGATCTTCCGCGTACAGGCGGGCTTCGATCGCGTGTCCCGCGAAGCGGAACCGGGCCTGGTCGACGTCCAGCGGCTCGCCGGCGGCGATCCGCAGCTGATCGGCTACCAGGTCGCGGCCGGTGACCGCCTCGGTCACCGGATGCTCCACCTGCAGCCGGGTGTTCATCTCCAGGAAGTGGAAGCCACCCGCGTCGTCGAGCAGGAACTCCACCGTGCCGGCGCCCTCGTAGCCGACGGCGGCTGCGACGGTCAGCGCGGCCTCGCCCATGCGGTCGCGGAGTGCCGCATCCACGGCCGGCGCGGGCGACTCCTCCACGATCTTCTGGTGCCGTCGCTGGGCAGAGCAGTCCCGCTCGCCCAGGTGCACCCCGCGCCCGTGCCGGTCGAACAGGACCTGGACCTCCACGTGACGCGGGCCGTCCAGCAGGCGCTCCAGGATCAAGCGATCGTCGCCGAAGGCGCGGGACGCCTCGCGACGCGCAGCTGCCAGGGCATCGGGCAGGTCGGCGGCGTCGCGGACGACGTGCATGCCCTTGCCGCCCCCGCCGGCTGCGGGCTTGACCAGCAGCGGCAGCCCGACTCGCGCGGCACCGTCCAGCAGGGTGGCATCGTCCTGCGCCTCGTCGTCGTAGCCGGCCAGCACCTGCACACCGGCCGCCGCGGCTCGCCGGCGAGCGGCCGCCTTGTCGCCCATGGCGGCGATCGCGTCGGCAGGCGGCCCAACCCACGCCAGGCCGGCCTCGGCCACGGCATGGGCGAATCCCGCGTTCTCGGCAAGGAAGCCATAGCCGGGGTGGATCGCCTCTGCGCCGCTGCGACGTGCTGCGTCCAGGATCCCCTCACCATCAAGGTAGGAGCCGACCGGGATGACCAGGTCGATCCCGTCCGGCGGACGGTCGCCGGCCTCGTGGACGCCGATGGTCCGGATCCCCAGCCGGCTCGCTGTGCGCGCGATGCGGACCGCGATCTCGCCACGATTGGCGATGAGCACCGAGTGGATGGGCGACGCGGCGGCACGGGTGCCAATGCCTGCCGGCGGCGCCGATGCGACGCGCGCCAACGACGAACGCGACACACGCATCCGTCCGCCGACCCGCTCCGCCGGCAACCGCCCGTCATTGATCCAGCGCTGGACGGTACGGACCGTGACGCCCAACTGCTCGGCCACCTGCCGCGGCGTCAGGTCGTCATCGGTCACGTCGCGATTGTCGCATTGGTCCGGGACCAACGGGTGGTGGCGCACGACACCACTTTCCGGCGGTTTCAGGTTGCCGTGCGGCGGCATATCGGTATCATGGTCGGGCTCCGCCCCGCCAGTGCCTCGGCGGCCGTCCGGGAGCCCCGCATACCCGAGCAGTGCGTGGTCCTGTGCCCTGACCTGGGAGGACCTCATGCCTCGTTCGGCGAGAGCCCTTCGCCTGTCCCTGCTCGTCGTGTTCGTGATGTCGCTGACCGCCATGCCCGGCGTCGTCAGCGGAGCGCCGTCCGGCAGAGCGTCGGCGCCCACCAGCAACGGGTTCGTGACCGGTCCACGAGCCGCCTCGCCCCAGACGATTGCCCTTGACTACGTCCGCACGCACGCCAAGGCCATCGGTCTGCGCGCGGCGGATGTTTCGGACATCGCCGTCACCGATCGGTACACGGACGCCTACAACGGCGTCACCCACGTGTACCTGCGTCAGCGATTCCAGGGCATCGAGGTCTACGACGCGAACATCAACGTCAACGTCGCGCGCGATGGCAGCATCATCTCGCTCGGCAGCAGCTTCGTCCGCGACCTGGCCTCCAGGATCAAGCCAGGCAAGGCCGCCATGAGCGCGAGCGCATCGGTCAAGTCAACTGCCGCCAAGCTCGGCCTGCAAGCACCGGCCAAGCTGCCCGTGGTTGATGCCTCGGTCGCCGACGAGTCGGTGACGTTCGCACGCAGCGGCATCAGCCTGGCACCGATCACGACCAAGCTCGTCTACCAGCACGTGCGCGGCTCCTACGTCCTCGCACGCCAGATCGAGCTGTACCAGCCCGATGGCGCGCACTGGTGGAACCTGCGCGTCGATGCGTCCTCCGGCGCCATCCTGGCCCGCAACGACTACGTCAGTCATGCCGATGACGCCTACAACGTGTTTGAGATTCCGACCGAGAATCCCGACGAGAACGGCCGGACGCTGGTCGTGAACCCCGCCACCGTCGCGTCGCACAACAGCTGGCACGATCTGAATGGCGACGGCGTCCGCGACACGGGCGACACCACCGGGAACAACGTGCTGGCCTACACGGATCGGAACAACGACAACCTGCCTGACCTCAACAGCAGCCCCCGCGGCACGCTGGCTGGGGACACCCTGACGTTCGATTTCCCGCTTGATCTGGCCGGTCCGCCCGAGGGCTACCGGGATGCGGCGGTAACGAACCTCTTCTACTGGAACAACGTCATTCACGACGTGCTCTACAACTACGGCTTCGACGAGAAGTCGGGAAACTTCCAGTTCAACAACTTCGCCAACAACAACGGCAAGGGCGGCGACCCCGTGCGGGCTGAGGCCCAGGACGGAAGCGGCCGCAACAACGCGAACTTCGCGACCCCACCCGATGGCTTTGCCCCGCGGATGCAGATGTTCGAGTGGCGCGACGCCGCTCCGAACCCGCTCGAGGTCGAAGGGGTTGGTACGTTCTCCGGTCCGATGGCCGGATTCGGTGCCAGCCTGGCCACGACGGGTCCGATCTCAGGTGAGCTGGTCCTGGCGAACGACGGCGTCGGCGTGACGAGCGACGGCTGCGAGCCCTTCCCCGCTGATTCGCTGGTGGGCAAGATCCCGCTCATCGACCGCGGGACCTGCACGTTCGTCATCAAGGTCAAGAACGCGCAAAACGCCGGCGCGGCCACGGCCGTGGTGGCGAACAACGTGGCCGGGCCGCCCATCGGCATGGGTGGCGCCGATCCGACGATCACGATCCCCTCGATCATGATCAGCCTGGACGATGCGAACACCGTGAAGCCGGGGCTTCCGGCGGCAGCGACGCTTTCGCCGAATCCGGACCTTCTGCCGGACCGCGACTCCGATCTGGATAGTGGCGTCATCGTGCACGAGTACGGGCACGGGGTGAGCAACCGGCTGACCGGCGGTCCGGGCAACGTCGGCTGCCTCCAGAACGCGGAACAGATGGGTGAGGGCTGGAGCGACTTCCTGGCTCTCACATTGACTGCCCGTGCCTCAGACACGGCCACCACGAGCCGCGGGATGGGCAATTACGTCGTCTTCGAGGACGCGAGCGGCATCGGCATCCGGCCGACGCCGTACACGACCGACTTTACGGTGAATGACTCGACCTACCAGGACGTCATCGACACCGACGGCGTCACCCTCTCGATCCCGCACGGTGTGGGATACGTGTGGGCCAGCATGCTGTGGGACGTCTATTGGAACCTGGTCGATGAGCATGGCTTCAACGCCGACATCTACGACAGCTGGGACACGGGCGGGAACAACCTGGCCCTTCAGCTGGTGATCGACGGGATGAAGTTCCAGAAGTGCAGCCCCGGATTCACCGACGGCCGCGATGCCGTCCTGAAGGCCGACGTGGCCTTGACCGGCGGCGAGAACGAGTGCCTGATCTGGGCCGGCTTCGCCAAGCACGGCCTGGGCTACAGCGCCAAGCAGGGCTCGTCGAAGAAGACGGGCGATGGCACGGCTGCCTTCGACATGCCGCCGAAGTGCGCGGCAGCGGGGTCGATGGTGCCGATCGGCCTCACCGGCCTCGCCACCGGCGTTGAAGCGGCGCGACGCCAGCTCCGGCGCCGATGGCTGCTGCGCACCCGGGAGCACGTCCAGTGACCCCGCTCTAGAGGGTCCTCAGTCCATCCAGGGAGGGGCGGTTGCTCGCAGCGGCCGCCCCTCTTGATGCCTGAGCTGGCGGCCAGCCTCAGTCGCGCCAGGCGGCCGGGCGCTTGTCCAGGTAGGCGGTCAGCCCTTCCTGGCCCTCCGGCGAAACGCGCTGGCGGGCGATGGCCTGGACCGTCAGCGACTGCTTCTCGGCCATGGAGAGGCCACGCTGCTCGCGGATGATGGCCTTGGCGGCCCCGGATGCCGTGGGACCGGCGCTGAGCAGCTCGCCGACCACGGCGGCCACGCGATCGTCGAGCGCCGATTCATCGTGCAGCACCTCATGG
>DATEOS010000380.1:0-2718 GCA_035273815.1 Candidatus Limnocylindria bacterium | reverse complement strand
TGAACGAGCGGGCGGGGATGCCGCGGGCCTGGAGGCCCATGGCGAACAGGGCGGCCGACAGCGCCTCGCCGGTGGCCAGCGCGCGGTCAGCCTCGCGGGCGAAGGCGGAGTCGGGGTCGTGTGCTGGATCGCGCAGCGCCGCGCCCTGCTCCGGCAGGAGCACCGCCGCTGAGCCCAGGATTGCATCGGTCACCCCTTCGAAGGCAGAGACCACGACCACCGGCCGCAGTCCGGCGGCCCGCTGCTCGGCAACCGCCGCCACGGCCGCGGCAATGTCCTCCGGTCGCCGCAGCACGGAACCGCCGAACTTGTCGACGACTACCGGCGCGGCAGGCTGGGCGGCAGGACTGGCGCACATGGTGGCTCACTCTAGCCAACGCACCAATGCGGGCAGTGACCGCGGTGGCGCGCGATGCCCGGCTATCCTCGTGGTCGACGCCGGAGACCCCTGCCCGGCCCCATCCGGAGGCCCTCAGATGACCAGCATCCGCCGCCGCGTGCCGATCCTCATGCTCACCCTGGCCCTGACGGCCACCGCGCTGCTCACCCCGCCGCTACGCGTGGCGGCAGCCGCGTCGGCGGAGACCCGGCGCCCGAACCTGCAGATGGTGCGCCTGCACGAATGGCACATCCAGAACGTCAATGGCCGGCGGCTGCTCCGTTTCACCACCATCTTCGTGAACGAGGGCCCCGGCGCCTTCGAGCTGCGCGGCTCCCGCTCGTCGAGACGCGACACGACGATGGATATCGACCAGGTCCTGTACCGCACCGATGGCCGCCGCTTTCGACGCGGTACGGAAGCGGTGGCCAAGTACGCCGGCGACGGCCACGACCATTGGCACGTCCAGGGCGTGGTCACCTACGAGGCCTGGGCACTGACCAACCCGCAGAGCGCGCGCCGCGGCGCCAAGACCGGCTTCTGCTTCTTCGACACCACCCCCTGGAAGCTGTCGCTTCCGCACGCGCGGCAGTCAGGGTTCTACGAGCAGGAGTGGTGCGGCACGCGAGCCTCCATGACGAACCGGGTCGGCGTGTCGGTGGGCTGGGGAGATCGGTACCCATGGGACTTCGCCTTCCAGTGGATCGACATCACCGGCCTCCCCGGCGGGACGTACCGCGTACGCGCCACGGTCGACATCCAGGACTACTACCGCGAGACGGACGAGCTCGACAACTGCGTATGGACCGAGATCCGCATCCCGGCACCCGGGGCGGGCAACACGCCGCAGGTGCTCCGGAACGGACGCGGCTGCGGAGAGAAGGCGATCACCCCGGTCTCCTCCTTCCCGTCAGGCAGCACCTTCATGCCGCGTGACGTGACCATCTCGGCCGGCGCCCGCGTCGGATGGACCTTCAACGCCGCCGGCACCCGGCTGCGCAGCCTGTGGAGGAACCTGGCCGGCCAGCGCGTCGGCTCGGCGACGGCGCGTGCCACGCCGCCGGGCGAGGACGGGCACTGGCTCTTCATGGCGTCAGGACCCTTCGCCGGCTACTGGGTCCGGCAGGGGGATGGCGTCCAGCTGGGGCCGTGACCCGCGCCTAGTTCGGCGTGATCCGGATGACCTTGTCGTTGCTGCCGTTCGAGGTCGTCAAAAAGAGCCTGCCACCCGGCGCCATGACCGCCGCACGCAGGCGGCCCCAGCGGTTGTTGTAGAGCGTGGAGCGCATGGTCAGCTGCCAATCGCCGGGGTTGACACTCAGGCGGCGCAGGTCGGATTCCTTGAGGGTCGAGACGAACAGGTTCTTGTTCCAGGTGCCCCAGCTGGCGTGATTGACGAACGTGCAGCCGGAGGTGGCCAGCGTCGGTCCCTCTGAAGACCAGGCCGGCCGGGTGAACGTCCCGCCGCATGCGCCGGTCGGATGGTTGAAGCCGGTGACGCACGGCCAGCCGTAATTGCGTCCCGCGCGAATCCAGTTGATCTCGTCGTCGCGGTCGGGGCCGTGCTCCGCCGCGTAGGGCCGGCCGGTCCCGGGTTGGAACGTGATCCCCTGCGGGTTGCGATGGCCGATCGAGTAGACGATGGTCGGATTGCTGTGGCCCGGCCACATCGGGTTGTCGGCTGGGACGGTTCCGTCGCGGTTGATGCGCAGCACCTTGCCGTTGCGACGATCCGGATCCTGTGCCCAATCGCCGTGGGAGGCGTCGCCCATGGTCACCCACAGCTTCTGGTCCGGGCCCACCTGCACCGCACACCCGTTGTGGATCGTGTTCGCCACCATGCCCGTCTTGATGATGTAGCGGTTGAACTGCAGCTTCCAGCCGCTGGTCACGTGATAGCGGATCACCTGGTTGCGCCACTGGCCTTCGAACGTGCGCGACGCACACACGAAGATGAACCGATTGGTGCTGAAGAGCGGGTCAATCGCGATGCCCATGACGCCCGCCTCACCCTCGGCGTGAACGTTGGCAATGGTCGACGTGGCCAGCAGTGCGGCATTCGGGCTGCCGCTGCGATAGACCCTGACCCGTCCCGGACGCTCGGTGACGAACATCTGGCCGCCAGGCGCAAATCCAATGTCCCACGGGTTGATCAACCCATCCTGCACCACGCGCCCGACGAGCGTGGGCGCGGCCAGTGCGGCGCTCGGCAGCAGGATCGTCAAGCTAAGGACGAGGGTGGCCAGGGTGGCGAGGCGAACGCGCGTCACGAGTGATCCTCCGGGCGGCGGTGAGTTTCGGCTCAGCCCGGAACTCTACGGCAAACCAATCGCTTCGCG
>DATEOS010000379.1:0-9740 GCA_035273815.1 Candidatus Limnocylindria bacterium | reverse complement strand
GTCGCATTGGCGGCCCGGCTGGCGGCCGCCGTGGGCGATCTGGCCCCACAGGCGCTGCTCGCTCCGGCCACGCCGAACGGGCGCGATCTTGCCGCCGCGCTGGTGGGCCTGCTGGGCGTCCCGGCGTTCGGCCCGGTTCGGGCGGCGGCCATCGTCGACGGACGACTGCGAGTCGAGCAGGCCACGCTGCAGGGCACCGTCATCACGGTCAGCGAGCCGGTCGATGATGCGCCACAGCCGGCCGTGGTGCTGGTGCTGGCCAACACCTTCACGCCCGTGGAGGGCGGCAGCGGCTCGGCCGCCGTGACCGATGCCCCACCGGCCGATGAGGGCGCGTTCGGCAAGGCCACCATCGCCGAGTCGCACCCGGCCGAAGCGGCCGTCGCGAACCTGGAAGAGGCCTCCGTCATCGTGGCCGGCGGGCGTGGCGTCGGCAGCGAGGCGGGCTTCGCGCCGCTCCACGACCTGGCGGCTGCGCTGGGCGGCGCGGTCGGCGCGAGCCGGGCCGCTGCGGATGCGGGCTGGGTTCCTTATCAGCTGCAGATCGGGCAGACAGGTAAGGTCGTCAAGCCGGCGCTGTACATGGGGATCGGCATCAGCGGCGCAATCCAGCATCGGGTTGGCATGCAGACGGCGGAGAACGTGGTCGCCATCAACAAGGACCCGGACGCGCCGATCGGCGAGTTCGCGGACCTCTTCGTGGTGGGCGACCTCTTCGCGATCGTGCCGAAGTTGACCGACGAGATCAACCGGCGCAAGGGAAGATAGACCGATGCACAGGCTCGATCGGGCAGTGCTCCTGCTGGCCCTTCCGGCGCTGGCCGTCGCGCTCCTGCCGGCCAACTTCCTGCGCCGCGGCGGTGGCCGCCGGCCCCATAGCTACGGCAAGGAGCTGCGCGAGTACCGCGACCGGCTGGCGGAGGAGACGGCGCACATCGACAGCCGGCTGGGCAGCGCCGCCGACACCATCGACTCGCTGCGCCACCGCGCGGTCGACGTCGATGAAGCGGTCCAGCTGCTGCAGGGCGAAGAGGACGAGCTCGACCAGCGGGCAGAGGCGCTGGAGGACATGCTGGCGCCGCAGGAGCTGCATGGCCTGCACATGGAATACGAGGCCAACCTCGAGCGCGCCCTGCGCGCCATCGTCACCGCCGAGCGCGGCTGCGCCATCACCCGCCTGCCCCACCGCCCGCCTGACGACGAGGAGCCATTCAACTACTGGAAGCGCGGGCACCAGAACATCGTCCATGCCCGCCTGCGCATGCGCGAGGTGGTCGAGGTGCTGCTCGCCTGGGAACCCGGCAAGCGCGCCGAGGTCAGCGTCACCACCCGCCTGCACCGGGACGCGGGCTGAGCGTCAGCGCGTCCGGGCCACCTCAGCGCGTCCGTGTCACCTTGCCGAGGCCGGCAGGCGCGTCGGGGCTGATCCCGCGCCGTCGGGCGGTCGCCTCCACCAGGAGCTGGCCCGGCACCGCATAGACGATCGGCGTGAGCGCTTCCGGCAGGTCGAAGGGCAGCGCCAGCGCCCCGTCACGGTCACGAGCTTCCGCGCCGCCGATGACCACCGGCAAGCCGCCACGCGCGCCGGTCTGCTCCAGGGTCTCGTCGACCAGCGCGCCCATCGGTCCATCCGGCCGGATGGCCAGGACCGGGATCCGCGGCCGGGCCAGCACCACCGGCCCATGTGCGAAGTCGGCGGTGGAGTAGGCCTCCGCGAAGAGCCCGCAGGTCTCCTTGAACTTCAGCGCCAGCTCCAGGGCTGTGGCCAGGTTGTATCCGCGCGACACGACCAGGGCGCGGTTGGCCCTTGCGAAGGCAGCCACCGCCGCCGGGCCCGGTGCAGACCTGGCTCCGTCGTCCCCGGCCAGCCAGCGGTCGGTGGCGCGGAGGGTGGCGCGCAGCACGCCGGGCAGGCTGGCCAGCCCGTGGGCCAGGTCAGTCGACGGCTTGATCGCCTCCACCAGTGCCGCCACCATCACCAGCTGTGCCACGTATGTCTTGGTGGCCGGCACGGCCAGCTCTCGACCCGCCCGGCAGGGGAGCACGTGCTCGGCGGCCTCGCCAAGGGGTGAATCGGGATGGTTGGTGATGGCGACCGTTAACGCGCCCGCGGCCCGGGCCGCGGAAACCACCGAGACGATGTCCGGGCTCTGGCCCGACTGGGAGATGGCCAGCAGCAGCCCACCGCGCCAGCGCAGCGGCCGCTGATAGATGGTCGTGATGGACGGCTTGGCGAGGCCGGTGGGCAGCCCGAGGTGGATCTCCATCAGGTACTGCGCGTAGTTGGCCGCATGGTCGGAGGTGCCGCGGGCGGCGATCACCGCGAAGCGTGGCCGCGCGACGCGGACCGCGGCCGCGACCGCTCGCAGGTCGTGCGGCGCCTCATTCAGGACGCGGGCCACGACCGCCGGGATCTGTCCGATCTCGCGCCGCATCCGGGTCGGCCCCGGTTGCGCCGCGCGGGTGACGGTGGGCATCAGCCCGCGAAGAAGCGCGGCAGGTGCTGCCGATTCGCCTCGAGCAACGCGTCCAGCAGCGGGCGGACATCCCCGATGCGTGGACCGACCAGGGGGTTGGCCTCCAGCGCCTGGCGGGCCAGCTCGGGATCGCCGGTCTCGGCCGCGCTGATGGCCAGGTGCTCGTAAGCCTTGGCCGCCTGGATCAGCTCCAGCATCTCCGGACGCAGCGCCGGCTGGGCAAGGGGGGTCGCGCCACCGTGGCCGATCCGCGACGAGACCTCGACCACGTCAGTGGCATCCAGCCCAGCGATGGCGCTGCCGTTGCGCAAGTCGACCACCTGGGCGTCGCCGGCACCATCGTGCAGGCTGGCCAACAGCTGAGCCGCCGCCTCGCTGTAGAAGGCGCCGCCGCGGTGACTCAGGAGTTCGGGCTTGGTGTCGAGCGCCGGATCGGCATACATCGCCAGCAGCTGACGCTCGATATCGATCACCTCTTCCGCGCGCTTGTGGCCGGCGCGCTGCTCGGCGAGCACCTCGTCGAAGGCGTAGTAGTAGCGCAGGTAGTAGGACGGCACGGCGCCGAGCTCGCGGATCGTTTCGGCCGGCAGCCGGACCATGGATCCGATGGTCGACGCCTGCGATTCCAGGATCTCCGGCAGGCGATCGGTCCCGTCGACGGTCACCGCGGTGATCCAGCTCAGGTGATTGAGGCCGATGTGATCCAGCACCACGTCATCCGGCTCGACGCCCAGGTCCTGGGCGAAATGGCGCTGGAAGCCAATCGCCACGTTGCACAGCCCCAATGCGCGATGCCCTCCGTCGAGCAGCGCCTGCGTGACGATGCCGACCGGGTTGGTGAAGTCCACGATCCATGCATCTGGCGCCGCTCGCTGGCGAACCAGGTCGGCCAGCTCCATCACCACCGGCACCGTCCGCAACGCCTTGGCGAAGCCTCCGGCGCCCGTCGTCTCCTGGCCGATGGTGTCGAACTCCAGGGGCAGCGTCTCGTCGGAGAGACGCGCCCGCTGGCCACCGACGCGCAGCTGGATCAGCACGAAGTCGGCGTCGTCGACCGCGGTGGGGGCATCATCGGTCAGCGTCAGGCGGCCAGGCCACTCGACCCGGTGCAGCATGCGCTGGGCAAGCCCACCCACGACCTGGAGCCGGCTCATGTCGAGGTCGTGGAGCACGAGCTCGTCGATGGGCAGGCGGTCGCGGCGGTTGGTGAGCCCTTCGATCAGCTCAGGTGTGTACGTGCTGCCGCCGCCGATGACGGCGACCTTGATGCCCAATCGTCACCTCATGGACGGAAAAGTGTTGACGACGCAGCGACTGATTGCTTATAACGTTATGAGCAATAGCCGTCAAGCGTTGTGATGGCGGCTGCCTGCCGAGGGAGGCCGATGGCACGGTTCCAGCTTGAGGTTGGGCCCATCCCGCTGCACCACCAGGTGTATCTCGACCTTCAGGCTGCGCTCGAATCGGGCGAATTTCGACCGGGAAGCCGTCTGCCCACCGAACGCGAGCTGGCTGCACGCTATGGCTGCAGCCTGATCACCATCCGCCACGCGCTGGGTGAGCTGGTGCGCGAAGGGCGGATTGAACGGACCCGCGGCCGCGGAACCTTCGTCCGCTCGCCGCGGATCGAGCGCAACATCGCGGGCGTCCAGAGCTTCGCGGAGGAGATGCGCCGCCGCGGGCTCGAGCCGGCGACGCACATCATCACCTCGCGCGTGGAGCGCGCCGGCGAGACGACCGCGCTCGCGCTGAACCTGCAGGCCGGAGCACCCGTAGTGTTCCTCGAGCGCATTCGGCTTGGTGGGGGCGAGCCGATGATCCTCGAGCAAGCCCGGTTGCCGGCCCATCGGTTCCCGGATCTCCTGGCCCATGACCTGGAGGGGCGTTCGCTGTACGACGTATTGGCCGCCGAGTTCGGCGCACGGGTGGTCCGTGCCCGCGAAACGGTCGAGCCGGTCTTGCTGCACGCCCGCGAAGCCCGGCTGCTCGGCAATCCGCCGCGGTCGCTGGCGCTGCAGGTCGAGGGGGTTGCCTACGCGGAGGACGGCACGCCGGTGGAGGCGGCGCGCAGCTTCGTCCGCAGCGACCGAAGCCGCTACTTCCTTGAACGCGCTGTGACGCGCGACAGTTGGGAGGACGAATCCGACCCGCCGCTCGTCGCGGCGGCCGGCCTGGTGAGCCGCAGTGCTCACGGGGAGCCGGTGCAAGGGGGAGAGGAGGCGGGCCGAAGACGACACGCTTGACAGTGGGTTGTCCCCAGATCCAATCCGAGTAGGAGGGCAAGTCATGCGCAGAAGCATCCCGCGCCTGGGCGCGGTCCTCGTGAGCCTTGGGCTCGTCCTCGCCGCGTGTGGCGGCACGACGAGCTCCAGCTCGACGAGCGGTGAGCCGTCAGGTAGCGCGGGCACCGGCGAGAAGGTCACCATTCGCTGGTTCTGCTGCCTGGGCACCGGCGATGACGGTGAGATCCAGGTGCCCGTCGAAGAGGCGGTTGTCGCGGCGTTCAACGAGAGCCACCCGGACATCAACCTGGAGCTCGAAGTCGTTGACTACGACTCGGCCTTCGACGCGATGTCGGTGGAGATCGCGGGTGGCAACGCCCCCGATATCGTCGGACCTGTCGGCGTTTCCGGCTCGGAGGCCTTCCACGGCCAGTGGTTGGACCTGACGGACCTGATCGAATCGACCGGATATGACCTGAGCCAGTTCAGCCAGGGTTCGGTCGAGTTCTATAACGTGGGCGGTGAGGGCCAGGCCGGCCTTCCGTTCGCGATCTACCCATCCATGCTGTACTACCACCGCGACGCCTTTGACGAGGCGGGCCTCGAGTATCCGCCGCATGCGTACGGTGAGACGTACATGCTCGACGGCGAAGAGGTCGAGTGGAACATGGACACCATGTGGGAGCTGGCCAAGCGGCTGACCGTCGATGTCAACAACAAGGACGCCACCAGCCCTGACTTCGACCCGACCAAGATCGAGCAGTACGGCTACGAGCCGACCTTCCAGGACCTCCGCGCCGTCGGTTCTTACTACGGAGCCGGCAGCCTGGTGGCCGATGACGGCACGACGGCCCAGCTGCCCGACGCCTGGCACGACGCCTGGGTCGACCTCTACAACAACACCTTCACCGAACACATCATCATGACCGAGGCGCTGCGCGATGCGGCGGAGTTCGGCAACGAAAACCCCTTCCAGGCAAAGCGGGCCGCCATGGGCCTGACACACCTGTGGTACCAGTGCTGCGCCTCGCCGCAGGATGACGACGGCAACCCGGTCGATCCCGATTGGGACATCGCCGCCGTACCGTCCTACAACGGCACGACCACGGCGAACTTCAACGCCGACACTTTCCGGATCTGGGGCGATACCGAGCATCCGGAGGAGGCGTTCGAGGTCCTGACCTACCTCCTTGGTGAGGCGTCGGGTGACCTGCTCGGCATCTACGGCGGCATGCCCGCGCGCATCGCCGACCAGGACGCGTTCTTTGCCGGCCTGGACGAGAAGTGGACGCAGGGCGTCGACTGGCAGGTCGCCATCGATGGCGTCGAGTTCGCGGATAATCCGAACTTCGAAGCCTGGATGCCGAACTACCAGGAGTCGTTCGCCGAGATCGTTTCCTTCATCTCCGTACTTCGGACCGATCCCGACCTTGATGTCGAGGCGGAGATCACCGACTTCCTTGGCCGTCTCCAAGGCATCTTCGACAGAGCCGAGGAGTGACACAATCGGGCTCGTCCGCCGTCCGCGGCGGACGGGCCCGACACCTGACGGAGGGTTAGATGGCGATCGTCGAGCTCGAAGCGCCGCGAACCCAGGCGGCCTACAAGCCGCCGCGGTTCAACCTCGCCACGCGCGAGGCGATCTGGGGCTACGCGTTCATCAGCGTCTGGATCATCGGGTTCCTGGTGTTCACGTTGATCCCGATGATCGCCACCTTCGTCTTCACCTTCACCAACATCAACCTCATCCAGGATCAGCCGCTCCGCTTCGTGGGGCTCGCCAACTACCAGCACCTCTTCGCCGACCAACGCACCTGGGACTCGCTGGGCGTCACTTTCCGGTTCGCTCTCTTCGCGATTCCCATTGGCCTCCTGCTGCCGTTCTCGCTGGCGCTGCTGCTCAACAGCAAGTCCCTGCGCGGCTCGCGCTACTTCCAGGCGCTCTTCTTCATGCCGTTCGTGATCCCATTCGTGGCGGCGCTGTTCGCCTGGAGCGGGATGCTCAATCCCGAGGCGGGATGGATCAACGGCGCGCTCTCCGCGATCGGCATCGAGGGCCCGGACTGGATCAACGACCCCGCCTGGATCTATCCGTCCCTGGTGCTCATTGGCCTCTGGGGCATTGGCAGCGCCATCATCATCAACATCGCCGGCCTGCAGAACGTCCCGAGCGAGCTGTATGACGCTGCTCGCGTGGACGGCGCCGGCTGGTGGGGCCAGCTGCGGAACGTCACCATCCCGCTCGTCTCTCCGGTCCTCTTCTACAACGTCGTGCTGGGGACGATCGGCGTCCTGCAGTACTTCCTGGTTCCGCTGGTCCTGAACTCCGGGGACGGCCGACCGGCCGGCACGACCTTCTTCTTCAACGTCTTCATCTACAAGACCTTCTTCACCTTCCAGGACATGTCGGCTGGCGCCACGCAGGCGTGGTTCCTGTTCCTGATCATCCTGGCCATCACGCTGACGCTGTTCTGGAGCGCGCGGTACTGGGTGTACTACGCCGGGGATACGCGCTAGATGGCCGCCGCCGAGCCGAACGTCCTCGGCGCACCGCCGCTCCCCGTCATCGAGGGGGTGGAGCGCACGCGACCACGCCGGCGCGTGCGCGGCTCCACCATGCGCTCGTTCACCATCACGTTCATTGCGGTGGTGGTGCTGGCCGCGTTCCTGTCGCCGATGCTGCGCTCGATCTCCATCTCGCTCAAGACGACCGATCAGATCACCGCCCCGAACTCCCCGCTCTGGCCGGCGGAGCCTCAGACGTTCGAGTTCGAAGGTCGCGAATACGACGTCTACCGGGTGCCAATCGATGGCACCACGCAGGACCTGGCGCTCATCAAGAAGGGCCGCGAGACGAGCGAGTTCATCGACCCGGCGAACACGGCGGCCGGCGTCATCGTCTGGGAGGGCTCGTACCGCGCGCTGGAGCAGGCGTGGACCTTCGCGCCCCACTGGCAGAACTACCCCGACGCCTGGGAGATCATGGATTTCCCGAGGCTGGTGTTCAACACCGCCATGCTGGCGATCATCGGAACCCTGGGCACGCTGCTCTCGTGCGTACTGGTCGCCTACGGGTTCGCCCGGTTCCGCTTCCCAGGGCGCAACATCCTCTTCCTGCTGCTGCTGTCGACGATCTTCCTGCCTGCGGCGGTGACCCTGATCCCGACGTACGTGATCTTCGTGAAGCTGGGCTGGGTGGGCACCTGGTTACCCCTGCTGGTGCCGGCCTTCTTCGCCAACGCCTATGACGTCTTCCTGCTGCGGCAATACTTCCTGACCCTGCCGCGGGAGCTCGACGAGGCGGCGAAGATCGACGGGGCCGGCCCGATCAGGGTCCTCACTTCGCTGATCGTGCCGCAGTCGTGGGCAGTGATCATCGCCGTGGCCGTGTTCCACGTCGTCTACACCTGGAACCTCTACTTCGAGCCGCTGCTCTACCTGTCGTCGAAGCCGGACCTGCAGCCGATCGCCACCGGACTGGCGCAGTTCAACAGCATCTACAGCGAGCAGGTCAACCTGATCCAGGCCGGGACGATCATGACGATCGTCATCCCCATGATCGTGTTCTTCATGGCGCAGCGGTTCTTCATGCGTGGCATCGTGATCACCGGAGTCGAGAAGTGACGGCACCCATTCGGGTGGCGCTCACCTTCGACGCCGAGCACCCGGATCGCCCGAACGATGGCGACCGCACCCCCGAGATCCTGGCCGCCCTGGCCGATGCCGGGGCACGGGCCACCTTCTTCATTCAGGGGCGCTGGGCGGAGGCCTTCCCGGAGCTGGCGCGCTCGATCGCCGACGCCGGACATCTGGTCGGCAACCACTCCTTCTATCACGCGCGGCTGCCCGTCCTCAATGGTGACGGCCTGGCCACTGACGTGCGCAGCTCGGAGGAGGTGATCCGCAGCGTTACCGGCCACGACCCGCAGCCGTGGTTCCGCGCACCGTTTGGCAGCGGTGCCGACCGTGCCGACCTGGTCGACGCACTCCGCGGCCTGGGCTACCGGCACATCGGGTGGCACATCGAGTCGAACGAGTGGGAGCCGGGCCGGAGCGCGGACCAGATCCATCGCAGCGTGGTGGACGGCGCCTTGGCGCACGGTGATGGCGCCATCGCCCTGCTGCACACCTGGCCGCGGCCGGTGGCGCCGGCCCTGCCGCTCATCCTGGCCGACCTGGGCGAGCAGGGTGCCACCTTCGTCGGGGTCGACCAGCTCGACCTGCCGGCGGGGCTGGCGCCCGTCGGTGAGCCACGACCGGCGGACATCCGCGCCGCGTCGTGACGCGACCGCCCGCCGCGGTGCTGGCGGTCGACGGCGGCAACTCGAAGGCTGACCTGGCGCTTGTCGCACGCGACGGCAGGCTCTTGTCCGCGGTCCGTGGGCCGACCATTTCGCATCAGCAGGTCGGATTTGAGGAGGGGACTGCCCGACTCCGTCACCTGGCCGACGCGGCTGCGCGCCGCGCCGGCGTGTCCGCGGCGAACGGCCCGCTGGCCGAGATCGGGCTGTACACGGTGGCGGGCGCCGACTTCGCCAGTGAGACGCGCACGCTGGCGCGCGCCTTCGCGGCGGCTGGCCTGACCCGGCGCACCGAGGTGCTGAACGACACGCTCGCCGCGCTGCGGGCCGGCACCGACCATCCGTTCGGCGTGGTCCTGATCTGCGGCGCCGGCGTCAACGCTGCGGCAGTGGGGCCCAGTGGCCGAACGGCGCGCCTGGCGGCATTGGGCCCCATCTCCGGCGACCGGGGCGGGGGACGCGACCTGGGCATGAGTGCCCTTGGCGCCGCCGTGCGCGCTCGCGACGGACGCGGCCCGCGGACTGCGTTCGAGCAGCTGGTCCCTGCCCACTTCGGGCTGAAGCGTCCCGATGCGGTCACGCGCGCGATCTACGACGGCCGGATTCCGGAGGGCCGCGTCCTCGAGCTGGCACCGGTGGT
This sequence comes from Candidatus Limnocylindria bacterium, assembly GCA_035273815.1. Lineage (GTDB taxonomy): Bacteria > Chloroflexota > Limnocylindria > QHBO01 > QHBO01 > DASSCW01. The sequence continues at coordinate 100 of DATEOS010000379.1, read as the reverse complement.
GTTCACGGCCGCGAGTGGCGGAGACACTGTCGCACGCGACCTGCTCGACCGCCTGGCCGATGAGCTCGGCACCATGGCCATCGCCATGATTCGCCGGGCG
>DATEOS010000378.1:0-8119 GCA_035273815.1 Candidatus Limnocylindria bacterium | reverse complement strand
CAGCCGCGCGACGCGGAAGCTAAGAACGAAAGGAGCCACTGCATATGCCACTCTTCATGGACGTGCACGACATCGAGGGCGGGGTCGCCGCCGGAGACGTCGCCCAGGCCCATCAGGCGGACCTGGAGACCCAGGGCCAGTACGGCGTCAGCTACCTGCAGTATTGGGTCGACGAGACGGACGGCAAGGTCTTCTGCCTGGTCGACTCGCCCGATGCCGACACGGCGGCCCAGGTCCATCGCGAGGCGCACGGCCTCGTGGCCCAGTCGATCTTCCCGGTTGAGGAGGGGATCTAGCCATGCTGCGCACTGCAATCGGCCGCCTTCTGGTGGCCAGCGTTGTGGGCGTCATCCTGATGGCATCCACGCTGGCCACAGTGCTGGCCATGCCGTCAAATGACGTCGACGCCGCTCGGTTCGCGAGCGCCCGCTTCAACGCGATCGGCCAGGCCGAGGGGGCGGGCTACGGCCTTCCGCCGGGCGGGCCTCTCCACGAGTGCATCGCATCGTTCGACAACACCGGCGCCATGGGCTTCCACCTCATCAACGGATCGCTGCTGGACGGCGTGGTGGACGCGGCCCGGCCCGAGGCGCTCGTGTACGCGCCCGACGCGCGCGGCAAGCTGAAGCTCGTGGCGCTCGAGTACGTTGTGTTCGCCGACGCCTGGACGGGCCAGGACCCGCCGTCGCTCTTCGGCGAGGACTTCATGTTCACGCCATCGCCGAACCGGTACGAGATTCCCGCATTCTGGGCGCTGCACGCCTGGATCTGGGAGGGGAACCCATCGGGCACCTTCGCTCCGTTCAACCCGGCAGTCAGCTGCTGACGTCAGCCTGCCATGTCCACGGGCCGTCTCTGCGGAGGCGGCCCGTTCTCTTTGCCGCAATCAGCGCCGGCTAGGCCGCAGCCGCAACACGGCGGTGACGGTCCTGGACCCATTTCCCTATCGCTGAGGCTGGACCTCGCCGCGACGCCGAACCACCGACGGACGTGTGGCGCGCCAGTCATAAGTCGCCGGTGTTTCATCGGCGCCCAGCAGGCCCTGCTCGCGCAGCCAACCGTCGTTGAAGAGCTTGCCCACGTAGTTCCGTCCACCATCGGGCAGGATCACGACGAACAGCGCATCGGGGTCGTCTAGGTCGCGGGCGACCTGCAGCGCGGCCCACAGGGCCGTGCCGCATGACTCCCCCATCAGGATCCCCTCCGCCGCGGTGGTCTGCCGGGCAGTCAGCATCGAGTCACGGTCGCTGACCCGCACGACCAGGTCGCAGACATCGGTGTCGTAGGTGTCCGGCCAGAAGTCCTCGCCGACGCCCTCGGTCAGGTAGGGCAGCGGATCGGCCCCCGAGTAGACGCTGCCCGCCGGGTCGGCGCCGACCACCTGGACGGCCGGGTTCCGCTCGCGGAGGTAGCGGCCGGCGCCGCTAACCGTGCCTCCCGTCCCAAGGGCCACCACCAGGTGCGTGACGCGGCCATCGGTCGCGTCCCAGATCTCCGGGCCGGTGGTCAGGTAGTGCGCCTCGGGGTTGGCCGGGTTCGCGTACTGATCCGGCTTCCAGGCGCCCGGCGTCTCGCGCGCGATCCGGTCGGAAACACGGTAGTAGGAGCGCTCGTCGTCTGGATCGACGTCGGTCGGACAGATCACCACATCCGCGCCATACGCGCGCAGGAGGGCCCGCTTCTCCTCTGACTGCTTGTCGGCCATGACGAAGATGCACCGATAGCCCTTGATCGCCGCCGCCATCGCCAGGCCCACGCCGGTGTTGCCACTCGTCGGCTCCACGATCACGCCCCCGGGCTGCAGCAGCCCGGCTCGCTCCGCCGCCTCGATCATGGGCAGCGCGATTCGGTCCTTGACCGATCCGCCGGGGTTCATGTGCTCCAGCTTGCCGACGATGCGCGGGGCCACCCCACGGGCCAGGCGGTCGAGCGCCACCAGTGGGGTGGCGCCCACGGCCGCCGTCACGTCAGGCAGGATGCCGGGCTCAGCCAGCGCTTGGCTCCGTCGTGGGTTCGGCCGGCGGGCCAGCACCGTCCACCCGGGCCGCGTCAGCCGCCTCCTGCGCCTCCTTCTCCTTGATCCAGGCGCCCGGCACCCCCCAACCGCGAGCATGCCGCAGCCACAGGAAGCCGCCCGCGCCCACGAAGGTGATGACACCCACCCAGGTGGCGGTCGGGACGCCCAGGATGATCCAGTTCTGGACGCGGAAGGTCTCGAGCCAGACCCGCTCAGCCGAGTACCACATCAGGTAGATGAGCAGGATGTCGCCGTCGTACAGCCACGCTGCGAAGCGCCGCCCGATCCACATGATCACCCCGAAGCCGATCAGGCTGAGGATCGCCTCGTAGGCGAAGAGCGGGTGGAAGAGCGTCGTGTCCGGGTACAGGTTCAGGTTGGCCCACTCGCCGATGCGGTTCTCCGGCGCGATCGGGATCCCCCACGGCAGGGTGGTCGGCGGCCCGTAGAGCTCCTGGTTGACGAAGTTGCCGAGACGCCCGATGGCCTGGCCCAGCAGCATGGCCGAGGCGAAGACGTCCAGCCAACGCGCCGTGTTCTGACCGATCCACCGGGTGTAGAGCCAGATGGCCAGCACGCCGCCAACCACCGCCCCCGGGATGCCCAGTCCGCCGGTCCAGATCTGCGGGATCTGGATCAGGTGCTGCGAGTAGTAGTCCCACATGTGGATGACGTGGTAGGCGCGGGCGCCAATGACGGCCGCGATCAGCACCGGCAGCAACATGGTCCAGCCGACGTCAGGGTCCATGCCGCGCCGTCGGGCCTCGATGGTTCCTACCCAACCGGCGGCCAGCACGGCGCCGGCGATGATGATCCCGTACCAGTGGACGCTGACCGGGCCAAGGTGAAACGCAATGGGATCGATCACGGCGGCGATTCTAACCCGCCTCGCCGCTCAGGCCCCTCACCGCCTCCTCGGTCGATGTCGTCCGCTCGATCGGCGACGGCTCATCCGGGAAGCGCTCCAACTGCCAGAGCATCGGGAACAGCCTGGTCCACACCACGCCGACCACCAGGGTCGCCACACCGCCGACCAGGACCGCCGGCACCACACCCCACCAGGCGGCAGTCACGCCCGACTCGAACTCGCCCAGCTCGTTTGAAGCGCCGATGAAGACGGCGTTCACGGCGCTGACCCGGCCACGGATGAGATCCGGCGTCTGGAGCTGCACCAGCAGATGCCGCACGTACATGCTGACCATGTCCGAGGCGCCCAGCACGCCGAGCGCGACAAGTGACAGCCAGAAAGATTGCGACAGCCCGAAGACCACGATCGAGATGCCGAAGACGAACACGCCGCCGAACAGCCAGCGGCCCACGGACGATCGCACGGGCCGCAGCGCCAGCATGCCACCGGCCAGTGCGGCCCCCACGGCGGGTGCGGCGCGCAGGAAACCCAGGCCCACAGGCCCCACGTGCAGCACGTCGACCGCGATGGCCGGCAGCAGGGCGGTGGCGCCGCCGAAGAGCACGGCGAACAGGTCAAGCGACATCGAGCCCAGGATCGGCTTGTGATCACGGACGAATCGCACGCCGGACAGCAGGCTGCGCATGGTGATTGGCTCAGCCGCTTCAGCGTCCACACTTCCGCCGGCCCGCAACCGCCAGATGAAGTAGGCCGAGATCAGGATCAGCGCCGTGACGGTGGCGTACACCACCTCGGTGCCGACCAGGATCAGCAAGCCCGCCACGGCTGGGCCGGCGATGGTGGCGATCTGCATGGTGGAGGTGTTGAGGGCCACGGCATTGCCGAAATCGGTGCGGGGGACGAGATTCGGTAACAGCGCCTGGCTGGTCGGCATGTTGAAGGCCCGCACCACGCCGAACAGGGCCATGACGATGAAGATCGGCAGCACCGAGGTCACCCCCAGGAGCGCGAAGGCGGTGAGCAGCGCCGAGGCCACCGCAGCGAGCAGGTAGCAGGCGAGGATCACCCGGCGGCGGTCATAGCGATCGGCGATGTGCCCGGCGGGCAGCACCAGGATCACGAACGGCAGAAACTGCGAGAGGCCGATCAATCCCAGGTCGAGCGGGTTGTGCGTCGTCTCGTAGACCTGGAAGCCCACGGCAACGGTCTGCATCTGGACGGCGATCCCGACCAGGAAGCGAGCGCTCAGGTAGCGCCGGACATCGGGGTAGGCAAGGGAGGAGAAACGCGCTGACACCGGTCGCCGCAGGATACCGGCGCCGTAGTACCACCGCAGTCGGCCGGTGGCAGACTGCGCCGCACATCTCACCGCGATCGCACTGAGGAGCACCATGCACGAGCTGCCAGCCGCACCCACGGCGGCCGACGACCGCGACCAGTTCGGGCGGCCGAAGGCGGAGCTCGCGTTCGGGCAGCTCCTGGCGGTGACGGCCTATTGGCTGGCCATCACCGTGCTCTGGGGGGCGTTCACGTTCAGCGTCATCCCGCGGCTGGTCGAGTCGGATGGCGTGCTCGGCAGCTCCACCCATCCGCTCGCCGGGCTGGCGATCGGGTTGATCACCACGGCCGGGGTGCTGATCGCCATCGTCGTGCAGCCGACCATGGGCGCCATCAGCGATCACACCCGCTCGCGGCTCGGTCGCCGGAAGCCCTACATCGTGGCCGGCACCCTGATGGACATCCTCTTCCTCAGCTTCGCGGCCTGGGCCTTCTGGAACGAGGCCTACTGGGCGTTCGTGGGCGCGGTGATCCTGCTCCAGTTCTCGAGCAATTTCGCCCAGGGCCCGTACCAGGGCTACATTCCGGACCTCGTGCCCGGGCGCCAGGTGGGCGTGGCGTCGGGCATGCTGGGAGCGGCCAATATCGCCGGCAACCTGCTGGGGCCGGGGCTGGCGATCCTGTTCGTGGCCGTCCTGCCGACGGTGCTCGGCTACCCGGAGGTCACGCTGTGGCTGTTCGTGGTGATCGGCGCGATCGAGCTGATCACCATGCTGATCACCGTCATCTTCGTGCCGGATCGGCCGGCACCGCCGACCACGCTGACACTGAGGGAACGCGCGCTGTCGGCGTGGGGCACGGACCTGCTGGCCCAGCGTGACTACATCTGGCTGCTGGTCAGCCGGCTGTTCGTGCTGACCGCCCTGGTCTCGCTGCAGGCCTTCGCCGTCTTCTTCCTGGAGAACGCGCATGGGATGGCGCCGGACGAGGCGCAGACCGCCCAGTTCCCGCTGATCCTGACCGTGGCCGTCGCGGCCCTGCTCAGCGCTGTTCCCGGCGGCTGGATCTCGTCGCGGATCGGGCGCAAGCCGGTGCTGTACGTCGCCATCGGACTGGGCATCGTGGGGGCGGCCGTGATCGCCACCGCGCCGGCGTACTGGATGGTCGTGGCGGCGGCCGTGCCGATCGGGATCTGCAGCGGCGTCTTCCTGGGCGTCGACTGGGCGCTCATGACGGACATCATCCCCAAGGCCGAGTCAGGCCGCTACATGGGCATCAGCAACATCGCGGTCGCCGGCGCGGGGCCAATCGCCGCCACCGTCGGCGGGGTGGCCGTCTTCCTGGCGAGCCTCGCCTCGCTGGGACCCGACCTCGCCTATCGCGGCATCTTCGTGCTGATGGCGGTTGAGCTGCTGATCGGCGCCTGGGCGCTGCGACGGGTGACCGAGCCTGCCCACGGCATGACAGCGACCGCCGAGCAGGCTCCATCGCCAGCGTGACTCAGCTGCCCGAAGCGCGGCCCGCGCGAGCCGGCCGATATCCCCGCTCGTTGGTCATCGACCGGCGCTATCGGACGCTGTGGCGGACGGCGCGATTTTTCGTCCGGCTCCTCTACCGCGTGCGGGCGGTGGACGCGCATCTTGTGCCGGACGCCCCGTACTGCCTCGTCCTCAACCACCACAGTGGATGGGATCCGTTGCTGGTCATGGCGGTCGCACCGATGGCGCCCCGAATCACCTGGTTCGGACCGAAGGAGGCCGACCTGACCAGGGGCTTCAGGAACAAGGTGATCGACTTCTTCGGCGCCGCCATCCCGTTCGATCCTGCGGCCAGCTCATTCACTGCCGCCGCCCACTCGGTTCGTCGCGTATTCCAGGCTGATGGCGTGCTGGGCATCTTCGCCGAGGGCCAGGTGGGTTTCTGCGAAGCCGAGCTGCTGCCGTTCAAGGAGGGGGCGGTCATCTTTGCAACCGCATCGAAGGTGCCCATCGTACCGGCCGCCATCGTGGGCAGCACCTACCTGTGGCTCGGCCGCAAGGTCGAGGTCCGATTCGGCGACCCGATCTCGACGGAAGGTGCCCGCGGGCATGCGGGTCGAGCTGACCTCGAGCTGCGCGTTCGCGCGGCATGCGAGGCGCTGCTGCCCGAAACAGAGCCCGTGTTACCCCGCTTCCGAGCGCTGCGCGTGCTGGGCGACATCTTCACTGGCGGCGCGGACCTGGCGCGCCGACAGGCGGAGCGCGGCGAATAGCCGCGGGCGGCTGATCCCCGCACCCGGCTAGCATCGGCTCATGCTGCCGGTCGTCTGGAGCCTCTTTGCCGTCTGCGCGGTCGGCGGCTTCCTGATGCTCGCAGCCTACTGGCTGGACGTGCAGGACCGGCCGGACCTCACCTTCCGCCGCCGGGTCGCCTGGTCGGCAGGCACGTTTCTGTTCCCGGTGACGATCCCGATCTACGCCTTCGCTGGCGGTGCCGACTGGCCAGCCTTCCTGCGGATCGCGGCCTTCCTGCCGGCCGTCGCACTTGCGCTGTTCCTTGGTTTTGTCTTCGGGCTGTTCACCTAGTCGCGATGGAACGGAGAAGCCCGAATGCCAGGCCGGCGATCATGAACGCGATGGCCCCAATCGCGAGCAGCAGCATCGGCGCGGCGTTCGGCGTCGGTGCTCCCTCCTTTGTGGTTGGCGCACCAAGCAGGCGGTTGCCGGCACACAGGTTGCTTCCCAGGTTGTCAGTCGAGCCATTCGCGAAGACCCGCCAGCGTTCGCCAACCTGGAACTCCGCGCCACACGACACACTCATGAGGGCAGTAGTCACGATGACCTGTGAGGGCAGGTCCCCTTTGAGCGTTTGCTCGACGGAGAAGGTGAACTCCACCGGGTCGCCGCTGCTCTGGATGATCAACGGCTCCTTTGCAGAGGTGGCCACGCCTTCGAAGACGACATCGGCGCCTTCGAAGGCCTGACGTTCGCTGATACCAACGCAGGAGCAGGCGAGGGCGCGAGATACCGGCAGCAGACTGATGGTGGCGGCTATCGCCAAACCGGCGCCGACGGCTATCAGGAAACGCATGGTTGCTCGACGTCCTGCGCGAGGCATCGGTTCCGCCACCTTAGCGCGATGCCGCCTATCATCGGCCAATGACGATAGAGACGCGCGGCGTCGATGCCGCCCTTGCCTTCCTGCGCGACCACGCCGACGAGAACATGCGCGGCCTGGACGAGTTCCTGCGCATCGAGTCGGTCAGCGCCGATCCGGGCCGCCGGGACGACGTGCGACGTACCGCGCAGTGGGTGGCCGACGAGCTGACCCGCATCGGCGTCGACAACGCGCAGCTGCATGAGACGAGCGGCCACCCGATCGTCACCGGCGACTGGCTGCACGCAGGCCCCGACGCGCCCACCGTGCTCGTCTACTGCCACTACGACGTCCAGCCCACGGACCCGGTGGACGAGTGGATCCGGCCGCCGTTCGAACCGCGCTACGAAGAGGACCGGGTCTATGCTCGCGGCTCGGGCGACGACAAGGGACAGCTCTTCATGCACCTCAAGGCGGCGGAGGCCTGGTTGGCCGGAGCCGATGGGCTGCCGCTCAACCTGCGCTTCTTCTTCGAGGGCGATGAGGAGGTGGGCAGCCTGCCGGTGGAGGAGTTCATCGCCAGCCGGCCGGAGCTGCTGCGGGCCGACCTGGCCATCGTCAGCGACTCGGACATGCATGACGATGAGGGAACGCCGGCCATTACCTACGGCCTGCGCGGCATCGCCTACTGGGAGCTGAAGGTCTCCGGTCCCTCGCAGGACGTCCACTCCGGCAGCTATGGCAACGGTTGCGAGAACCCCGCCAACGTGCTCGTCCGCATGCTCGCCAGCCTGACCGATGCCTACGGGCGGGTCACCGTCCCGGGCTTTTACGACAAGGTCCGCGAGCTTTCGGACGAGGAGCGGCAGGCCTACGCCAAG
>DATEOS010000377.1:0-5846 GCA_035273815.1 Candidatus Limnocylindria bacterium | reverse complement strand
AAGTGGATCCTGAGGAGGAAGGCATGACGGCGAATGCGGTCATCACCGGCTGGGGGATGTATGCGCCGTTGCGCGTCATGACCAACGACGAGCTGTCGACCATGGTCGACACCTCGGACGAATGGATTCAGTCCCGCACCGGCATTCGCGAGCGTCGCATCGCCGCCGACGACGAGACCACCACCACCCTCTCCGTCAATGCCGCCCGGGACGCGCTGGCCGTGGCGGGGGTCGACGCTTCGGAGGTCGACCTGGTGATCGTTGGGACCTGCTCGCCGGACTACCCATTGCCCGCCACTGCGGTGCTGGTAGCCACCGAGCTGGGCGCGACCCGCGCCGCCGGCTTCGACCTGCAGGCCGCCTGCTCCGGCTTCCTGTATGCCCTGGCGACGGGCGATGCTTTCATCCGCAGCGGCATGTACCGCCAGGTGCTGGTGATCGGAGTGGAGGTGCTCAGCCGCTTCCTCGACTGGTCGGATCGGAGCACCTGCGTCCTCTTCGGTGACGGATCGGGAGCGGTCCTGCTCTCGGCCTCCGACCAGCCAGGCGGGCTGCTGGGCTCGGAGCTGTTCAGCGATGGGGCCGGCTGCGAGGGGATCATCATGCCGGCCGGGGGCAGCGTGCGACCGGCGTCAGCCGAGACGGTGGCCCAGCGGCTGCACACCATCCACATGCTGGGCAGCGAGGTTTACAAGTACGCCACGCGGCAGATGGCGGACTCGGCCCTGGCAGCCTTGCGCAAGGCCGGCCTGTCGGTGGATGACGTCGACCAGTTCGTCTTCCACCAGGCCAACCTGCGGATCATCAAGAGCGTCGAGAAGCAGCTGAACATTCCCGAGGAGAAGGTCTTCGTCAACATCGAGAAGTACGGCAACACGTCTGCCGCCTCGGTGCCGATGGCCCTGGCTGAAGCGGTCGCCGCGGGCCGCATCCACGTCGGGGACCGCGTCCTGATGGTCGCCTTCGGCGCCGGCTACACCGCCGGAGCGGCGGTGGTCGAGTGGACCGCTGACCCGGCCCGCGCCTTTCTGGCGCCGGGCGAGCAGACCCGTCTGGGCCGCCCGATGACCGCTGCGCCCGAGCTGGCAGCCGCGCGTTGATGTTCGACCTGACCGGCAAGGTCGCCCTGGTCACCGGCGGCAGCCGCGGCCTCGGCCGTGCCATCGCGCTGGCGTTCGCGGCCCAGGGCGCTGACGTGGCGGTCAACTTCCGGGGCGACCAGGCCGCCGCCGACGAGACGGTGGCCGGCATCCGTGGCACGGGGCGTAACGGAGAGGCCATCCAGGGCGACACCTCCGCCGGCCGCGAGTCCTGCGAGGAGATCGTGAAGGCTGCCATGGGTTCGTTCGGGGCGATCGACATCCTGGTCAACAACGCCGGCATCACCCGCGACAACCTCCTTATGCGCATGGACGAGGAGGAGTGGGACGCGGTCATCTCGACCAACCTGGCGGGTCCCTTCTGGATGACCCGCGCCGTGGCCCGCCCCATGATGAAGGCACGTGCCGGCCGCATCATCAACATGTCGTCCGCTGCCGGGCGGATGGGCAACCCGGGCCAGGCGAATTACGCCGCCGCCAAGGCCGGGCTCATCGGCCTCACCAAGACGACCGCTCGCGAGCTGGCCAGCCGTGGGATCACCTGCAATGCCATCGCGCCGGGCCTGATCGAGACCGATCTCACCGCGGACCTGCCCGCCGCCGCCACCGAGGCGCTTACCTCCCTCACGCCGCTCGGCTACGTCGGCAGCGTGGCGGACGTGGCCGCCGCGGCGGTCTACTTCGCCTCGGACGAAGCCCGCTATGTCACCGGCCAGGTGCTGGGCGTGGACGGCGGCATCGTCATGGGGAGCTGACCGAACGAGCCTCGGTCGCCGGGCGAGCGCCTCGAACGGCACAGGGATTGCTGCCAGAATGCTGGGACAGCACCCGACGTCATTCATCGCGAGAGGAGACCCCATGCTCACCCTGCGCTCCCTGCTGCGTCCCGCGCGGCAGGTGCACGCCCACTGCGACATCCCGTGCGGCATCTACGACCCGGAACAGGCCAGGATCGAAGCCGAGTCCTGCCTGCGCATCATTGAGAAGCACGACGCCAGCGACGACAAGCTGTTCCGCGCCCGCTGCATCCACGTTAAAGAGGAGCGCGCGGAGCTCGTCAAGCATCACCTGGACGTCCTGTGGCACGACTACTTCAAGCCTGAGCACCTGGAGAAGTACCCGGACTTGCACACCACCTTCTGGAACGCGACCAAGGCCGCGTCGAAGGTCAAGCAGAGCATGGACGCCGCCGCTGCCAAGGACCTGCTGACGCAGATCGACGACATCGACGAGATGTGGAAGGCCACCGGCGGTCCTGACAAGACCCGCGTCAGCGGACGTCCGGCCTGACTCCCGCAGGACCGATGTCACCGGAGAGGGGCCCTCGACGGGCCCTTTTCCTTGTCCTGGGCACGCTGGCCGCCATCGCGGCAGCGGCGGTGGCGGGAGGCAGGTGGTTTGACCTGGTCGAGGTGCGCGGCCGCTCGATGGCCCCGGCGCTGCTTCCCGGCGATCGCCTGCTCGTCGAGGGCGTGACCTATCGGCGCCGTGTACCGCGCAGCGGCGAGATCGTGCTCGCCGCTGACCCGCGGCAACCGTCGCGTGAGCTGGTCAAGCGGATCGGTCTGGTCGACTCGTCGGCGAAGAGCGCCGAACTCACCGGGGACGCGCCGGACGAGAGCACCGATTCACGCACCTTCGGCCCGATCGAGCTCGGCGACGTGCGCTGGCGTGCGGTAGCCCGCGTCTGGCCGCCCGACCGCATCGGTCTTGTCCGGTAGCGCCTAGACCGCGAAGGCGGCGATCGCCTCCACGCAAGCCTCATGCTCGGCGGGAAGCATCTGCACCCCCGGACCGGCCTCGGCCGCGACCAGCCACTCGGCGCCGGCATTGGGCCGCACCGCCAGCCGGGCGAGCGGCACGCGATCACGCAGGAAGCCGACCACCGGGCCCAGCCCGGCGTCGCCGTACTCCTCGCGCACGGCGCCGGTGTCGATTACCACCACATCCGGCTGGCGCAGGATCACGGCCTGGTGCAGGCGTGCCGCGTCGTTGTAGAAGAAGGCCAGCGACTGCAGCAGGCGCGTCTCGATGGCAGCCGCCAGCTCGTGGTCGCGCGTCAGGCAATAGACCAGCATCGGAGCGGCTCCGTGGGGCGTCGGAAGGACGCTCGCAAGGGTAGCAGTACAATCAGCGGCCCATGGTGACCACCAAGCCGGCGCGGCGCGACCCGGCGCGCGACCTGAGCGCGCCGCGCCACCAGGCGCTGGGCAGCCTGCTCGGCCGCGTGTGGGCCGTCGACCAGGTGGGGGTCGAGGAGCGGGCCGCGTCGCTCGCAAAGCGCAGTATCAAGCGCGAGGCGAAGCTATGGGCGCTTGACCTGGCGATCCGGATGATGGATCTCACCACCCTGGAGGGGAAGGACACGCCCGGCAAGATCCGCGCGCTGGCCGGCAAGGCCCGGCGACCGGATCCGACCGACCCGTCAATACCCTCCGTCGCGGCCCTGTGCGTGTACCCGGCCATGGTCGCCGAGGCGCACGCCGCGCTGGAGGGCTCGGGCGTCAAGGTCGCGGCGGTAGCCACCTACTTCCCCAGCGGCCAGGCGCCGCTGGAGGTCAAGCTCGCCGACGTGCAGGCCGCCAAGCGGCTGGGCGCCGACGAGATCGACATGGTCATCGACCGTGGCGCGTTCCTTGCCGGCGAGTACGCCCGCGTCTACGACGAGATCCTGGCCGTCAAGGAGGCCTGCGGCGAGACGCATCTCAAGGTGATCCTGGAGACCGGCGAGCTCGAGACCTACGACAACGTGCGCCGCGCCTCGGTGCTGGCCATGGCGGCCGGCGCAGACTTCATTAAGACCTCGACCGGGAAGGTGCAGCCGGCCTCGACCCTGCCGGTCACGCTGGTCATGCTGGAGGCGATCCGCGACTTCTACCAGCAGACCGGGCGCGCGGTGGGGATGAAGCCGGCCGGCGGGATCCGCACCGCCAAGGAGGCGATCGGCTACCTGACAGTGCTGTACGAGACCCTGGGTCCCGACTGGATGACGCCCGATCGCTTCCGCTTCGGCGCCAGCAGCCTGCTGAACGACGTGCTGATGCAGATTCGCAAGGAGCGCAGCGGGCGCTACTCCGGCGGCGACTACTTCACGCTCGACTGACCCATCGTTCGTTGATCTCAGTCACGCCCGGCACCATCCAGGTCTGGTCCGATATCGGCTGCCCGTGGGCGCATGCCGCCGTGTGGCGGCTGTGGGACGCGCGCGCCAGCCTGGGGCTGGAGGAGCAGGTGCACTTCGACCATCGCGTCTTCCCGCTGGAGCTGTTCAACTCGCAGGCCACGCCCCGCAACGAGCTGGAGCCGGAGATGCCCGTCTGTGCCACGCTGGCCCCGCGGGCCGGCTGGCAGACCTGGAGCGCTCCGGCGTGGACCTACCCGGCCACCATGCTGCCGGCGATGGAGGCGGTGCAGGCGGCCAAGGAGCAGGGCCTGGCCGCGTCCGAGACACTGGACATCGGTCTGCGGCGCGCGTTCTGGGGCGAGTCGCGCTGCGTGAGCATGCGGCACGTGATCCTGGAGGTGGCCTCCGAGACGGATGGGCTGGACCTTGCCCGCCTGGCACAGGCGATGGACAGCGGCCGCGCCCGACGTGCCATCTTCGACGATTGGGAGGTCGCCAAGACCGACGCGGTGCAGGGCTCCCCGCATCTCTTCGTGGCGGACGGTACCAATGCCCAGAATCCGGGCCTTGAGGTCGACTGGCACGAGGGGGCGGACGGTGTGTGGCTGCCGACCATCGTCAGCGACGCGGCCTGGGCCTACGAGGACTACCTCCGGCGCGCCGCGGGCTGAGCCGATGCGCCGATCTCACGGCATCGCGCGCCCAGGCGTTTCATCGGCTGTGAGCCTGCCACCGTTCCAGGCGCTGGTGGACACGCACGCCACGGAGCTGCATCGCTTCCTGGTGGCGTCGATCGGTCCGGACCTCGCGGAGGATTGCCTGCAGGAGACGTTCATCTCGGCGCTGCGTGCCTATCCGCGACTGCGCCACGGGGAGAACCTGCGTGCCTGGCTGTACACCATCGCGAATCGCAAGGCGATCGACACCATCCGGGGCCTTTCTCGCCGTCCATCGACCGTGGGACTGGATGGGCTCCCTGCCGGCCGTGAGCCGAGCCAGTCCGCGCACGAGCTGTCTGACGATGGACTCTGGCTGCAGGTCCGCTCGCTCCCCGGCAAGCAGCGGGTGGCCGTGGTCCATCGGTTCGTGATGGACCGCGATTACCGCTCGATCGGCGAGCTGATGGGCACCACCGAGGAGGCGGCGCGCCAGAACGTGCGGGCCGGGCTGCTGAAGCTGCGGAAGGAGATGGACCGATGACTGACATCGAGCGGCGACTCAGCCAGGGCTTTGCACCCGAGCTCGATGCGGCCCGACTGGACCAGGAGCTTGGGCAGCGCGCGCTCGACGCCGGCCTGGCCGATGTCGCCTACGGCTCCATGGACTCACCGGTGGGGGAGCTGCTGGTGGCAGTGACCGACCGCGGCCTGGTGCGGGTGGCGTTTGCCAGCGAGCCAAGCGACGAGGTGCTGGAGGAGCTGGCAGCGCGGGTCAGCCCGCGGGTGCTGCGCCTCCCCGGTCGCACGGATGCCGCTCGCCGCGAGCTGGACGAGTACTTCGCTGGCGATCGCCGTCGCTTCGATCTGCCGCTCGACTGGTCGCTGGTGCGCGGCTTCGCGCTGGGCGTGCTGCGGGCCACGGCCGGCGTGCCGTTCGGCTCGGTCAGCACCTACCGCCAGATG
>DATEOS010000376.1:0-4857 GCA_035273815.1 Candidatus Limnocylindria bacterium | reverse complement strand
TGCGTGCCGAATACGAACGGGGTGGCGGCAGCGAGTCCGCCCGCCGCGAGCTGGCTGCCGAAGCCGCGGTGGTGGCGTCGTACGTGACGGCCCGTGAGCACGCCGCGGCCGATCGCTCTCCGCTCCAGGAGGTGGGCCTGCTGGGTGGCCGCGAACCGGAGGCCATGCTCGCCGAAGCGCAGTCGCTCTTCGCCGACGGTGACCTGGTGGGCGCCGCCGACCTGTCGACGACGGCATCGCGGCGACTCGAGCGCGCGGCGACCGACGGTGCCGTTCGCCTGGCGGCGCTGGTGGTTCTGGCCGGCGTGCTGCTGCTGGTTGGCGTCCGCCAGGCTCGCCGACGCCGGGCGACTGGCACGGACCGGTACACTGCTCGGCCATGACGCGAACCAGCCCCACGCGCTCACGCTTCCAGACCGCGGCCGACGTCCTGTCCGGCGACACCGCCGACGTGTACTTCGAGCGCGCGCGACGGATCCTGGCCGCCGAGCAGCTCGACCCGGTGGTTTCAATGGAGCTGTTCGCGTCGGAGGACGCCATCCTGTGCGGCGCCGAAGAGTCACAGACCTACCTGCGCGAGATCCTGGGCAACGGCAAGGCGCTCGAGCCGGCCCCGATCGTCGAGTCGTTGCACGACGGCGACCAGATATCCCGAAAGGAGGTCGTGATGCGGATCACGGCCCGCTACTCCGCCTTCGGGCTGTACGAGACCGCCCTGCTGGGGATCCTGTCGCAGTGCACCGGCTGGGCGACTGCCGCACGCCGCATCGTCGACGTGGCCGCGCCAATCCCGGTGATCGGCTTTGGAGCGCGGCACGTGCACCCGTCCGTCGCCGACCAGATGGACTACGCCAGCGTGGTGGGCGGCTGCATCGGCGTTTCGACCCCGGCGGGGGCGCGGATGGCCGGCTTGGCGCCGACCGGCACCATGGCACACGCCCTGATCCTGATCTTCGGCGACACGGTGCGTGCGGTGGAGGCGTTCGATCGCCACGTGGAGCCGGACGTGCCGCGCATCGCTCTGGTCGACACCTTCAAGGATGAGGCGGAGGAATCGGTCCGGGTGGCGGACGCTCTGGGGGAGCGGCTGTGGGGCGTACGGCTGGACACGCCCGCGGAACGAGGGCGCGTGACCGCCGACCTGGTCAAGGAGGTCCGCTCGCGGCTCGACCAGGCCGGGCACGCGCATGTCCGGATCGTGGTGTCCGGGGGCCTGGACACGGAGCGCATCGGCTACTTCAAGGAGGCGGGTGCTCCGGTGGACTCGTTCGCGGTGGGATCGGCCATCAGCGACGCCAGCCCCATTGACTTCACCGGTGACCTGAAGGAGATCGACGGCCGCCCCATCGCGAAGCGCGGCCGCATCCCAGGGCGCACCGACAACCCGCGCCTCGAGCGGATCGACCTCAGCAGCTGAGCCGGGGGCCGTGGAGAGCGACGAGCGCGATTCGGCCTACGAGCTGTTCCGTCGCGGCTCGCAATTGCTGGAGGAGCACCATCCTGGCGCCGCGTCCGTGCTGCTGGAGCGCTGCCTGGCGCTGGAGCCCGGCAAGGCCTCGATCGTGGAGGCGCTGGCTCGCGCCTACTTCGACCAGGGCGCGCACGATCGGGCGGCGGTGCAGTTCCAGGCCATGGTCGACGCCGATCCACTGGCGCACTACGCCCACTTCGGCCTGGGCCTGTCGCGCCTGCGGCTGGGCGACGAGGCCACCGGACGCCGGCACCTCCGCATGGCCGTCTTCCTGAAGCCGGACAACGAGGATTACCAGCGCGCCCTCAGGAGGGTCGACGCCGCCTAGGCCCGGCGTTCCTCCGCGCGCAGCCGCTGGCGCAGGAGCGCCAGCACGGCGGCTTCCTGGGGGGAAAGCCGTCGCATATCGTCGCGCAGCGTCCGATCCGCGGTCTTTCGCGCTGCGCGCACCACGTCGCCGTCCAGGTAGGCATCGATCACCGCGGGGTGCACGTACGACTTGCGCGAGACGGCAGGCGTGTTGCCGAGCCACTCGGCCACCTCCTCGACGGCGCGCACCACGTTGCGCTTGGCCTTCGCCTCGGAGTCGACCGCCTCGTATTCCTTGAGCGCCCACGCGGCCAGCACCGTGCCCGACCAGGTCCGGAAATCCTTGGCGCTGAAGTCCTGACCAGTGATCTCGCGCAGGTAGTCGTTGACGTCGCTCGAGCCGATGGGGCGCACCTCGCCATCCTCATCCAGGTAGGCGAACAGCTCCTGCCCCGGCAGATCCTGGCAGCGCGCCACGATCCGCGCCAAGCGCGCGTCCGACAGCTCCACGTCGCTGAGCTTGCCGCCCTTGCTCCGGAATCGAAACCGGATCCGGCTGCTGCCGATCTCCGCATGACGGTCGCGCAACGTGGTCAGACCGTAGGAGCGGTTGTCGCGGACGTACTCCTCGTTGCCGACGCGCAGCCGTGTCTTCTCGAGCAGCCGAACCACG
This sequence comes from Candidatus Limnocylindria bacterium, assembly GCA_035273815.1. GTDB lineage: Bacteria > Chloroflexota > Limnocylindria > QHBO01 > QHBO01 > DASSCW01. The sequence continues at coordinate 2,404 of DATEOS010000376.1, read as the reverse complement.
GCCGCCAGCACCCGCTCGCGTGGCAGGCCGTGCCTGCGCAGGTCGGCATCGACTTGGCGCCGGATGGCAGGCAGCGCCTGGCCGAAGGCAATCATGCGGCCGTATTTGGCCTCGTCCCGGACGGCGCGCCAATCGGGGTGGTAGCGGTACTGCTTGCGGCCGCGCGCGTCGCGCCCGGTGGCCTGCAGGTGGCCGCGTTTCGAGGGGCAGATCCAGACATCGGTCCAGGCGGGTGGGATGGCGAGCGAGCGGATCCATGCCAGCTGTTCGGCGTTGACGATGCGCTTCCCATCGGCAGCGATGTAGCTGAAGCCTCGCCCGGCGCGCCGGCGCCGGATGCCCGGGCTGGCATCGGTCACGTATCGCAGGCCGGCTTCCTCGGCCGATTCGACCGGGTCCAGCGTGGGGTCTGAGGAGGTCATCGGGCGGCTGGCCGATCGCAAGCCGCGTGCCGAACCGACGTCAGGCCGGCATGTCGGTGCTTGTAACGCGACGGGCGAGCCAGAGGATGCCCGCCACCGACTTCGCATCGATGACGCGCCCCTCGTCAACAGCGGCGAGCGCATCGGGCAGGCTCAGCCAGGACGGTTCGAGCAGCTCGTCATCCGGCCCGCTGGCATCGGTCTCGCGCAGGCCGGTGGCCAGGAACAGGGTCAGCCGCTCGGTGCAGAAGCCGGGGGCCGTGAAGAAAGACGGCCCCTCGGACCAGCCGTCGGCCGCCAGGCCGCACTCCTCCCCCAGCTCACGTTCGGCTGTCACCCGCGGCGACTCGCCCGGGTCCAGCGTGCCGGCCGGGATCTCGAGCATCTCCTGCCCGGTGGCGTGCCGCCACTGGCTCACCATGGCCAGGCGCTCGCCGTCCCAGGCCAGGATCCCGACCGCGCCGGGGTGCTCCACCACCTCGCGCGTCGCTGCGTGACCATTGGCCAGCTCGACCTCATCGACCCGGACGGAGATCAGCTTCCCGACGAATGGGCGCGTGCTGCCGGTCGTGCGCTCCTCCATGGGTCGATCCTACCGCGGGACCCGAAGGTACCGATGGGCGACGGTGCCGCATCCCGGCTAGGATTCCGCCGGTGATCGTCGTCAACCGCCTGCGCAAGGACTTCCGGCAGCTGACCGCCGTGCACGACCTGTCGTTCGAGGTTGGGGACGGGGAGATCTTCGGGCTGCTCGGGCCTAACGGCGCCGGCAAGACCACCACCATCCGCATGCTGGCTGGCCTGATCGCGCCCACTGATGGCCAGGCCACGGTGAACGGGCACTCGCTCGGGGAGGCCTCGGATCGCATCCGGGCCATCACCGGCGTCCTGACCGAGTCGCCCGGTCTGCACGATCGGCTGACCGCTCGCCAGAACCTGGCCTACTACGGCCGACTCTACGGTCTCACAGGTGGGACGCTGCGCGAGGCGGTGGACCGCTATCTCGGGGTCGTCGGCATGCGCGACCAGGCCGATCGTCGCGTGGCAGGCTTCAGCAAGGGGATGCGCCAGAAGATCGCCATCGCCCGAGCGCTGCTGCACGAGCCTGAGGTCATCTACCTGGATGAGCCGACGAGCGGCCTCGATCCGTCCGCGGCGAAGACGGTGCGCGACTTCGTGGCCACCCTTCGCGAGCTCGGCCGCTCCATCGTGGTCTGCACCCACAACCTGGATGAAGCAGAGCGGCTGTGCGACAGGATCGGGATCATGCACGGCACATTGCTGCGGGTCGACACCCCGGCCGGCCTCCGGCGGAACGGACGGGGCGCCACGGTGCGGGTGCAGCTGAACGGCGCGCGCGGGCCAGAATCCTTCCTGGACACCATGGCCGACCTGACATACGTCCGCGCCGCGCAACCACTCGACGGCGCACTGATGCTCGAGCTGGAGGATCCCAAGCACGAAACGCCGGATGTGGTGAACGAGCTCGTCCGTGCCGGCGCGCGGATCACAGGCGTGGGCGAGGTGACCGCAACGCTGGAGGATGTCTATCTCGAGCTGGTCGGCGAAGCCGGCGTGCGCGACGAGCGCTCGCCATCCGATGAGGAGGCTGGCGCATGAGCCTCGCCATGGTCTGGGCGGTCTTTGTCAAGGAGTGCCGCGACCTCCTTAGCAACCGGCTCCTACTCGGTGCGGTCGTGTTCCCGGCGCTCATCTTCGCGGCCATTCCAACCGGGATTGTGGCCTTCATCGAGGTCAATAAGCTTGATGCGCATCAGCTCGACCAGATCAAGGAGTGGATCGCGGCCTATCCCAACATCAACCCCAAGACCGCCCTCCAGGCATTCATCGTCCAGAGCTTCATGGCCTATTTCCTTCTCATCCCGGCGATGGTGCCGATGGCGATCGCCACCCAGTCGGTGATCGGCGAGAAGCAGGGTCGCTCGCTCGAGCCTCAGCTCGCGACGCCGCTGCGTGTGCCG
>DATEOS010000375.1:0-2997 GCA_035273815.1 Candidatus Limnocylindria bacterium | reverse complement strand
CGAGCACCAGCCCGGCGATCCCGGCAACGGCCAGGGCTGTCATCGCCGCGGCCTTCACCGACTTCGGGGTGGCCACCTTGGAACCGACGAGCCGCATCGGGCCGACCCGCACGTCGTCGGTGCCGCGGATGCCGTCCGAGTAGTCGTTGGCGTAGTTCACGCCGACGATCAGGGCCAGCGAGACCAGCAGCGCGAGCAGCGCCTTCCACCACACCGCTTCCCCCAGCCACGCCGCGGCGCCGGTGCCGGCGATGACCGGTGCCACCGCGTTCGGGAGAGTGCGGGGACGGGCCCCCTCGATCCATTGCGCGAAGCTAGCCACGCCGCCAATCGTTGCATGCTGCCCACCGCCGGTTACCAGGGGTGACGTGGCGCACCTTGTCACATCGGTGGGTCCGCATGAGACTGAGCAGATGACTGACCGACTCAGCAAGAGTGAAATCGCCAAGGACGCGCTGCAAGAGGGCGTGGAATCGGTGGCATCCACGGTGGGGGAGGTGGCGTCCATCATCACCACCGCGGTCAAGGACGTGGCCGGCGCGATCGGTGGGCTGGCCACCGACGCCTTCGCCATCCGGGATGCGGCCATCCAGGCGGCCGAACGTGCCGATCTGGATGGTCAGTCCGACGACTGATGCTCGGGGTCATCGGCGGTAGCGGTTTCTACACCTTCTTCGGCCCCGACGCGCGGGCCATCAACCTGGACACCCCGTACGGGGCTCCGAGCGCGCCCATCACGGTCGGCACCGTGGCCGGCCACGAGGTGGCGTTCCTGCCCCGGCACGGTCTCAACCACGAGTTCTCGCCGCACACCGTGCCGTACCGGGCGAACATGTGGGCGCTGCGGGCGCTGGGCGTGCGGCGCATCTTCGCCCCGTGTGCGGTCGGCAGCCTGACCCCGGAGCTGGGGCCGGGCTCGATGGTGGTGCCGGACCAACTCGTGGACCGGACCAGCGGCCGTGCCGACACCTATTTCGATGCCGGCGGCATCCACGTGGGGTTCGCCGACCCGTACTGCCCGACGCTGCGGGGGGCGGCATCGGATCTGCCCGGTGTCGTCGACGGCGGCACCATGGTCGTCATCCAGGGCCCCCGGTTCTCCACCCGCGCCGAGAGCCGGTGGTTCGCCGGCCAGGGCTTCACCCTGGTCAACATGACCGGCTACCCAGAGGCCGTGCTCGCCCGCGAACTCGAGATGTGTTATGCCGCATTGGCATTGGTGACAGATCTCGACGCCGGGGTGGAAGCCGGCGCGGGGGTGCGGACCGTCGACGTATTCGCGGAGTTCGAGCGCAACATCGCCGGCTTCAAGAAGCTGGTGCACGAGGCGATCGCGCGGGTCGATCCCGAACGCAGCTGTACGCACTGCCTGGCGCACGAGGGCGTCACCCTGCCGTTCGAACTTCCGTAGGGACCCCGCCGCCCCGGCACTTGACGGGTGTCGATAATGGGCGGATGACGTCTACATCCGGGGCCTTCTGCGCGCAGTACGGCATCGACTTCCCGCTGTTCGCCTTCAGCCACTGCCGCGATGTGGTGGCCGCGGTCTCCAACGCCGGCGGTTTCGGCGTGCTCGGCGGGGCCGCCTACACCCCCGAACAGCTCGACCAGGAACTGACCTGGATCGATGAGCATGTCAACGGCAAGCCGTACGGCATCGACATCATCGTGCCCGCCAAGTTCGAGGGCAAGGGCGAGAAGCTCTCCAGCGACGATCTGGCATCGCGGATCCCGGATGGCTACCGCGAGTTCGTCAACAAGCTGCTCGCCGACCACGGCATCGAACCCGACGGCCGGGTGCGTACCGGCCGCCCGCTACTGGCCGGCGGCAACGGCAAGGAACTGCTCGAGGTGGCGATGAGCCACCCGATCAAGATGATGGCCAATGCGCTGGGCGTGCCGCCGGACTACATGATCGAGGCGGGTCGCGAGCGCGGCATCCCGGTGGCCGCGCTGGTCGGCGCCAAGGAGCACGCCCTCAAGCAGGTGGCCGCGGGCGTGGACCTGATCGTGGCGCAGGGCACCGAGGCGGGTGGGCACTGCGGGGAGGTCAGCACCCTGGTGGTGGTTCCGGAGGTCATCGAGGCCATCGACGATGCGGTGCCGGTGCTGGCCGCCGGCGGTATCGTCACCGGACGGCAGATGGCCGCCGCGGTGGCGATGGGCGCGGTCGGCGCCTGGACCGGTTCGGTGTGGCTGACCACGGAGGAAGCCGAGACCGAGCCGCACACCGTCACCAAGATGCTGGCCGCCGGCTCTCGGGACACCGTCCGTTCGGCCGGGCGCACCGGTAAGCCCTCCCGCCAGCTGCGCTCCGACTGGACCGATGCCTGGGCCCCGAATCCCGGTGGGCAGCAGCCGCTTCCGCTGCCGTTGCAGAACATGCTCTCCGAGCCGGTGCTGCGCCGCATCGACAACCTGGCCTCCCAGGGCCACGAAGGCGCGCAGGCGTTGTCGACCTACTTCGTCGGCCAGGGCGTGGGCCTGATGACCAAGGTCAAGCCGGCCCGGGACGTGGTGCTGGAGTTCATCGAGGACTATCTGGCGGCTACCGAACGGCTGAGCAGCTCGCTGCCCGACTGAGGCGCTGATCGATACTGGACGCGTGCCGACAGCCGAACTCGTCCTGCTGGGGTCCGTCGCGCTGCTGGCCGGTGGGCTGATCACCTTCCTGGTGCTGTTCCTCGTCGCGCGGCACCGGCTGGGTGACGCCCGGCGCGAACTCGACCGGTTGCGCAGCGAGCAGGACGAGCGCCGGCGCAGGCGCCGTCTCGGTGTCGCGCCGCTGGCGATCAAGACGGTGTTCCAGACCGCGGACATGCTGATCAACAAGGGGCTGGGCGCGGTCGTGCGCAACTCGATCGAGGACCTCGCAGGCTGGGCCCAGGTGGAGCGGCCCGACCTGGCCCGGCTCACCGCAAACGGCCGGGTGGTCATCGTGTTCTCCGATATCGAGGGGTCGACGGAACTCAACGAGTCGATGGGCGACAAGGCCTG
>DATEOS010000374.1:0-2336 GCA_035273815.1 Candidatus Limnocylindria bacterium | reverse complement strand
TTTCTCCTCGTCGCGGCCGCAGACGACCGACATCCGTGCCGACAGCGGCAGGTCGAAGGCGCGGTTCACGGTGCGCCATGCCTGTGAATGCGCGGCGCCCATGAACGCGTACCCGACCATGCCGACCCGCAGCTGCCCCATGTGATCTCCTTCTACGACAAAGTGGACGGACCGCTCAGAAGCCGAGCTTGGCGTACTGGGCGGCGTTCTCCTTGGTGATCGTCTCGGAGGCGAGGGTGATCTCCTTGGGCACCTGCAGCTCGACCAGGTCGGACATGCCCTTGCCCTGGCCGATCAGGCGGGCCAGCGAGATCGCCGAGGAGGCCATCGACGGGCTGTAGGTGACCGTCGCCTTGAGCACGCTGTTGTCGGCCGCGATCTGGTCGATGGCGGCCTTGGAGCCGGCGCCGCCGACCATCATGAACTCGCTGCGGCCCGCCTGGTTGATCGCGGCGAGCACGCCGATGCCCTGGTCGTCGTCGTGGTTCCAGAGCGCGTCCATCTTGGGCAGCGCCTGGAGCAGGCCGGCCGCTTCCCGCTGCCCGCTGTCGGCGGTGAACTCGGCCGCCCGCCGGTTGGCCACCGCCATGCCGTTGGCCTTCAGCGCGTCGTTGAAACCCTTAGTGCGCTCCTGGGTCAACTCCAGCGAGTCGATGCCGGCGATCTCGCCGATGATCGGGCTGGTGACGCCCTTGAGCTTCATCTGCGCGGCGATGTAGTTGCCCGCGGCCACGCCCATGCCGTAGTTGTCGCCCTTGATCAGCAGACGGTACGCCAGGGCGTCCGGGAAGGCGCGGTCCAGGTTGACCACCGGGATGCCGGCCTTCATCGCTTCCAGGCCGCTCGCGTTCAGCTCCTTGCCGTCGTGCGGGAGCATCACGATGACGTTCGGCTTCTGCGCGATCAGGGTCGCCACGCTGGCCCGCTGGGCGGCCGCGTCGTTGCCCGCCTCGACCGCCTTCAGCTCCACGTCGGAGTACGCGCCGGCCTGCGCCTTGGCGTTGTTGGTGATGGCCGCGATCCAGCCGTGGTCGGCGGCCGGTGCCGAGAAGCCGATGACGACCTTCTGGCCGGGCGCGGCGTTCGGGTTGGCGGAGCTGTTCTGGTTGGTGTTGACCTGGGTGTTCTCCTGCGGCGTGTTGCTGGTGCAGGCGGTCAGCAGGGTGCCGGCACCGACCGCCGCACCGCCGAAGAGAATGCGCCTACGGGACAAAGAGGACATGGCTGCTCCAAGGAAGGGGGAACGGTGAATGGTGTCAGCGCTTGAGCAGGGTGGTGAGTGACTTGTAGCGGAACTGCTGGACCAGCACGGCCGCGACGATGATGCCGCCCTTGACCATGTTCTGGACCTCGGTGGACAGGTTGTTGATCGCGAACAGGTTGGTGATGGTGCTGAACACCAGCACGCCGAAGAGCGCGCCGATGATGGTGCCGCGGCCGCCGCTGAGCAGCGTGCCACCGATGATCGCCGCGGCGATCGCGTCGAGTTCGTACAGGTTGGCCATGCCGGCCTGGGCGCTGGTGCCCAGCGAGGTCAGCATGATCGCGGCGATGCCGCAGCACAGTCCGCTCAGCGCGTACAGCAGCATGGTGTGCCGTTTGACGTTGATGCCGGCCAGCCGGGCCGCCTCGATGTTGCCGCCGATGGCCACCGTGCGCCGGCCGAAGGTGGTGCGGTTCAGCAGCACCCAGCCGGCCGCCACCACCGCGGCCAGCATGATCACCAGCAGCGGGATGCCGAGGATCCGGGTGGTGGCGATGCTGTTGATGGTGGCGTTCGAGGAGACCTGGGTCTGCTTGTTGGAGATCTGCGCGGCGAGGCCGCGCGCGGCGACCAGCATGGCCAGGGTGGCGATGAAGGGCACCAACCGGCCGTACGAGATCAGCACGCCGTTGATCAGCCCGACCACGATGCCGACCACCAGCGCCGTGAAGATCATGCCGGCGGCGCCGTAGCTCTGGGTGGCCAGTGTGGTCGCCCAGACTCCGGCCAGGGCGATGATCGCCCCGACCGACAGGTCGATGCCGCCGCCGATGATGACGAACGTCATGCCGACGGTCACCACGCCGATCGCGGACGCCTGCTGCAGGATCGTCCAGATGTTGTTCTTGACCCAGGTCGGGTCGCTGTAGAGCTCCGGCCGGGTGATGATCCCGATGATCACCAGGATGACGAGTACCACGACCAGGCCGAGGTTGCGGCGTACCGGCTCGGCGCGGTCGCTCTTCCACCAACTGGTCTTCCGCCCCGGTTCCGGTGCCTCCGGGGCCGGTGTCGGCTTGGCCACGGCCGTGTCGGTCATGCTGCGTCTCCCTTGTGCATGCCGTCCTGGCCC
>DATEOS010000373.1:0-2876 GCA_035273815.1 Candidatus Limnocylindria bacterium | reverse complement strand
GCGGTGGCCTTGACCGCCACGGCGGTGGCGATGAAACCGACGCCCAGCACCGGACGGCCACTGAAGGTCAGGGCGATGGCGGCCATCATCAACCCGACCATCAGCATCTCGTTGTGCACGCCACCCATCAGGTGAATGATCACCAGGGGGTTGAGCACGCAGATCCACAGGGCGGCAGGGGCGTTCGCGCCGATGTGCCGGGCGATCCGGGGCGTCGCCCAGATCAGCAGCGCCAGCCCGGGCAGCATGCACAGCCGCAGCAGCATGGTGCCCTCGACGACGTTGTTGCCGACGATCATCGTGACGAACCTGGCCACCAGGATGAACGCCGGTCCGTAGGGGGCGGTGGTGGTGGTCCAGATGGGGCTGACGTCGTCGAGCAGCGAGTTCGGATTCTCGATCGGGCCGACCACATACGGGTCGAAACCGTCCCGCAGCAGCGCGCCCTGCGCCAGATAGGAGTAGGTGTCCCGGCTGAACACCGGGGCGCTCAACAGCAGTGGCGCCAGCCAGAATCCGGTGGTGGCCAGCATCGTGTACTGGGATGCGGAGCGATCGACGACGCGCCGGCCCAGCCACAACCACGCCGTCAGCATCAATGCGACGCCGCCCCACAGCAGCACCGAGGACAGCACCAGGCCGTGCCCGAAGCGCAGCCAGGACAGGTGCAGGGATTCCAGCAGTGGGTCGTGCAGGCGGGTGCTTCCGGCGCCGAGACCACCCGCGGTGATCAGCACCGCGCCCAGAAATCCCAGCCGGGCCGGGCGGCCCTCCGGCGATGCGGCGAACAGCAGCAGCCTGGAGATGTGCGCGCTGAGGCCGGTTTTCGTGGACTCGACCGAGACCGGGGTAGACATCTCCTCAGGCGAGCCGATTCGACGCCAGGCCGGCCAGTTCGGCGAGTCCGACCTTGGCCTGCGGATCGATCTTGGCCTGTTCGATGGCATCCAGGGCGCGGCGGTGCAGCATGGCGATGCGGCTCTCCACTGCGGCCAGGGCGCCCACGGACTCGATGGCCATGCACACTTCCTTGACGCCCACATCGGTCAGCTCGGTGCCGATGGATTCGCGCAGCAGCTTGGCGGCCGCCGGGTCGGTCTGCTCGGCCAGTTCGACGGCCTCGGCCAGCAGCACGGTGCGCTTGCCCGAGCGGAGATCGTCTCCGGACGGCTTACCGGTGACCGCGGGGTCGCCGAACACCCCGAGGACGTCGTCGCGCAGCTGGAAGGCCACCCCGAGGTCGGTGCCGATCTGATGGAAGATGGCCTGCACGTCCGGGCGGTCCGCGGCGGCGGCCGCCCCGAGCTGCAGCGGCCGCGACACGGTGTAGGAGGCGGTCTTGTAGGTGTTGACGTTCATGGCCGAGGACACCGAGTCCGCGCCCTTGGCTTCCGCGACGATATCGAGGTACTGGCCACCGAGCACCTCGGTGCGGATGTCGGCCCACACCTTCTGCACCCGCAGATGCGCGTCGGCGGGCAGATCCGCGGTGGCGACGATGTCGTCGGCCCACACCAGGGACAGGTCGCCGAGCAGGATCGCGGCGGACAGGCCGAATTGTTCGGCGGACCCGCGCCAGTTGTTCTCCCGGTGCAGGTCGGCGAAGTGCCGGTGCACGGTGGGCAGTCCGCGCCGGGTGGCCGACGCGTCGATCACGTCGTCATGGGCCAGGGCGCAGGCGTGCAACAGTTCCAGTGCGGAGAACAGCCGCAGCGCGTCGGCGTCGGACGTGCGGTCCGGGCCGGCGACCGCGCGCCAACCCCAGTAGGCGAACGCCGGTCGCACCCGTTTGCCGCCGCGCAGCACGAACTCCTCGAGGGCTGCCGTCAGCTCCGCGTATTCACTGCCGATATAGGCCGCGTCACGCCGGCGCTCGGCCAGGTACAGCCGCAGCTGTTCGATGACGGCGTGCACCAACTCGGCGGCTGACGGTGCCGCTGTATCCACGCTCAGCGGTCGCCCCTTTCTGGTCCCGATTTGCTCCCCCGAGCGCCTTCAGCGTAGAGCCTCCATGGCGACTCATGGGAGTCGGAGGCCTACCAGCACGCAATTATGCGGTCGCGTTGCCGAATACGCCCGTCGAGCCGACCGGCTATCCGACGCGCGGTGACCGGTCGCGGCTCATCCAGGCCAGCGCGCCGATGGCGCCCGCCACGATCATCGACCCGATCCCGAGCCAGATCGCGGCCGCGGTGAACGAGCGCGCGCTCGGATCGGTGAAGCGGGCCTGGGCGTTCATCGTGGTCACCACGCCGGGCTTGAGCTTCCACTCCACGACGCCGGTGGACACCTGGTCGCCGTTGGTGGAGGTCACCTCGCCGGGGAACGACACACTCAGCGAGACGTCGGCCTCCGGGTCGCTCAGCGAGGTCAGGTCGACCCGGCCTTCCAGGATCACCAGGTCACCGGCGCGGCGCAGGGAGATGTCCACCCCCGCGGCGTCCCGGTTCATGTTCGCGAGCTGGGGCAGTTCGGCGAACGTCAGGTCGGAGAACACCGCCTGGGAGCCGACGTAGTCACCGCGCTCGTAGCGGGAGACGGCCACCTTGTTGCTGAACGGCAGCGAGTTCAGCAGCTGCGGTCCCTTGTCGTCGTCATCGCGGGGCTTGGCAGCGGCAACGATCTGACCGGAGACCCGGTCGTCGGGGGACACCGTGATCGAGGCACGTACCCGGACGCAGCCGACGGCGAACGGCACGACGATCAACAGCAGCAGGACCAGGGCTGAAAGCCGGTGGCGACGGGGGCGCACGGACACCCGGTCATCGTGCCAGACCCCGTCAGTCCAGGGGCAGCGACCGGCCCAGGATGGCGAACGCGCGGGGATCCCCGGCGAAGTGGTAGTCCCGGATGACATCCCCGAAGCCGAGCCGGCG
>DATEOS010000372.1:0-2973 GCA_035273815.1 Candidatus Limnocylindria bacterium | reverse complement strand
TACTGGGAGAGCACCAGCACGCCCACGGTCGGGAAGCGCTCGCGGATCGAGATGGCGGCGGTGAGGCCGGCGTTCCCGCCCGGCGGCATCCGGATGTCGACCACCGCCAGGTGCGGCTTCGCCGCCGCCACCGCGTCCATCAGCTCGTTCGCGTCGCCCACCTCCGCGACGATCCGGAAGCCGCCGTCGGCCAGGATGCGGATCACGCCCTGGCGGATCACCACCGAGTCGTCCGCGACAATCGCCCGCAGCTCGATCATGCGACGGGGATTGAGGCGTGGACCGTGGTGCCGCCGGCGGTCGTGCTGGTCACCTCGAACTCACCGCCCAGCGCCGACACGCGGTCCGCCAGCCCGCGCAGCCCGGTGCCACGCCCCGGGTCAGCGCCGCCGGCGCCGTCATCGGTGACGCGCACGTCCAGGTGGCCGTCGGTCTGCGCCATGTGGATGGAGGCCTGCGTGGCGTTGGCGTGGCGCTGCGCGTTGGTGAGCGCCTCGGCGATCGTGAAGTAGGCGGTCGACTCCACCAGCGGCGGCAGCCGGCCGTCGAGCGTCGTGTGGACCTCGACCGGCAGGCCGGCACGGCGCGCCAGGCCGCCGACGGCCGCTCCCAGCCCCTCCTCCTCCAGGATCGCCGGGTGGATCCCGCGCGCCAGCTCGCGGAGCTCGCGTATGGCGTCATTCAGCTCGGCGGCGGCCGCGTCCAGCCGCTCGCCCACGGCGGGGTCGTCCGCAGCGGTGACAGCATCCCGCGCTTGCTGCAGGGCCAGCATGACGGCCACCAGGCGCTGCTGCGCGCCGTCGTGCAGGTCGCGCTCCAGGCGCCGGCGCTCGTCCTCCGTGGCGGACACGATCCGCGTCCGCGACTCGGTGACCAGCTGCAGCTGCTGCTGGAGCTCGGACTGGAGGCGCTCGTTCTCCAGCGCCATCCGGAGGATCCTGGTCACGGCCGCCACCAGCTCCGGCTGGTCCAGCAGGGCAGGATCGTGGACGAGCGCCGCTACCGGCTCGTCGACGTCCCCCACCAGCGTCAGGCGGCGGCCCTCCCCCGGCGTGGGCAGCCCAACCGCCGTGCCGTCCTCCGCGACCCACCCACCGTTCGTGGTCGGGCGCAGCAGCTGCAGCGACGGATCGCCCAGTGCGCGACGCAGTGCATCGCCGGCACTGCTGCCGCCCGGCTGGTCCAGGCCGGCAGCGAAACCCCCCAGCGGTCCGGGTGCCGCACGCATCCGCAGGATGGCCACCAGGATCGCGAGCGGAACCAGCACGCGGGCCGCGAACAGTCCCCAGCTGAACAGCCAGTCGGCCGTGCCTTCCAGGGCCACCAGCGGCATCTGCGTGGCCGTGGAGTACCCGTACTCGAACGCATCGAAGGTGGCCGCGCCCATCGCCAGCACGCCCGCCACCAGGATCGGCCAGCGCGCCCGCTTGAGCACCGGACCGGCGCTCAGGAGGCGCACGACCACCACCACGCCAACGGCGGCCGCGAAGGCGGCAATCGCGTAACTGCCAAGAACCTCGGTGGCCTCCCAGGCGGCGACATCGGGCCAGAAGGCGAAAGGATTCGGGGGGCACTCGGCGCAGTCGAACATGCTCGCGGGATCGAAGAAGAACAGCCGGCCGAACGAGCGGAACGCAAAGGCGGCGGCGAACCCAATGATCAACCAGCGTGGCGCCAGGCGCTGCGACCGCGAGGAGAGGATCAGCAGCAGGGCGCCCAGCACCAGGTCGTAATAGCGCTCGAACGCGAAGCCGAGGTACATCACCACCGGCTGCCCGGACGGCGAATAGCTGCCAACCCACCACAGGACGGCGCAGGCCAGCAGCATCGGTCCCGCCGGCGAGGCCGGCCGCAGCCGAATCGCGGCATAGCCGGCCACCACGAACGCCATGCCGGTGACGAGGTCGGCGATCAGGAAGTCCAGCGGCGCCCCGCTGACAACGCCCACCCAGGTCGTGACGGCGGCGAAACCGATCACGCCGGCCGCGAACAGGTCGCCTCCGCGTCGGCTCATCGCGCGCATCCTGTCACACGCCGCCCGCCCCGGACACCCGGGCTACCCCCGGTTGGAGGTGGCGGGATGCCTCTCTGGAGGTGGGGCGCAGCGATCCATACCGTCTCCTCAATCAGTGCCCATGAGGAGGCCCGGCAATGCTCCGACGTCTACCAGCCATCACCCTCACCCTGGCCGTGGCGATCTCGCTGATCCCGGCTGCCGCATTGGCTCGCGGCCCCGAGCGCGAGACCGATTCGTACACGGACTACTTCCACGACGACTTCATCTTCGACATGTGCGGCATCGACACCTGGACCACGGTGACGGAGCGCTGGACGCTCAAGACCTGGCCCGACGGGTCACAGACCTTCCACACCCGGCGCACCTTCGTGCCTGACGACCCGCGGATCCCCATCGAGAAAGGCGCCGGCACCGGCTTCTTCGCGACCGATGGCAGCTGGCGCGTGACCGGCAAGCCGCTCCAGCTGTTCGACCGCGATGGCGGGATCCTGCTGCTGGGCACCGGCCTGGTCCGCTTCGATCCGGATGGCAACGTGCTGGTCGCCCATGGGCACGACAAGGCGCTGACGGCCGACCTGGCGGAGTTCTACTGCCCCTGAGCCGGCTGTTCGCTAATTTACCCAGCCTGCGGGTAATAGGACAGAGGAACGAGCGAGTTGAGGCCGTTCGGATGTCATCTCACCCGTGGGCTGAGTATTTGGCCCAGCGGCGCCCAAATCAGAGCGTTCGGCGGTCGTAACACTCGCCTGCTGGGTAAGGTGCCAGCGACGCGCAGCTCCCACGCTCCAGACGGCCGGCCGCGAAGGTCACTGTTCGGGTACGACGGCAACCGCCTCGATCTCCACCAAGAAGTCTGGATGGGCCAGGGCGGCCACCATGGCACCGGTGACGAGAGGCGGGTTCGCTGGAGTGCCCCACGTTGCCTGGTAGGCTCCGAAGCCCGTGCGGAAGTCCTG
>DATEOS010000371.1:0-8074 GCA_035273815.1 Candidatus Limnocylindria bacterium | reverse complement strand
GCGCGAGGCGCCCGACTGGGACGGCCTGCGTGCAGCCGGGGTGAATCGCATCTCGCTGGGGGCCCAGTCCCTGCGCGATGCCGACCTGCGGGCGCTGGCGCGCGGTCACACGGCGGGCGAGGTGCGCAAGGCCTTCCATGCGGCATCCGCCGCGGGCTTCGACAACGTGAGCCTGGACCTGATCTATGCCATCCCCGGACAGACGCTGCGCAGCTGGCGCGCCACCCTGCGCCAGGCCGTGGCGCTGGAGCCGGAGCACGTCTCGCTGTACGCGTTGCAGCTGGCCATGGCGCCCGATGAGTGGGCCGCGCCCCCGCGGCCTGGTGCCCTGCGGTGGCGGCGGCGGGTGGCCGAGCAGCAGGACGACGTGCTGGCGGCTGCGCAGTACGCGATCGCCGAAGAGGTGCTCGGTGCGGCCGGCTACCGCCACTACGAGCTCTCGTCGTGGGCGCTGCCCGGACGGGAATCGCGCCACAACAGCGCTTACTGGGACCGGCGGCCGTACACCGGCATCGGCGCCGGTGCGCATTCCTATGACGGGCGGACCCGCTCCTGGAACCGGCGGGACCTGGACGGCTACCTGGCCGCCGTCGAGGCCGGGGAGCGGCCCGTGGCCGGGAGCGAGCGGCTGGACGACGCTACCGTTGCCTTCGAGGCGATGGCACTGGGCCTGCGGCGGGTCGACGGCATGAGCCGCCACGCCTTCGCGCACGAGTTCGGCGCGGACCCGGTGGCGCGCTTCGGGCCAGCCCTGGAGGAGTCCGAGGCGGCGGGCTTGCTGGAGGTCGGCGTCGATCGAGTCAGCCTGACGCCGCGCGGGCGGCTGCTCGCGTCGGAAGTGCTGATCGGCCTGCTGCCGACGCCGGCGGATGCGGCTTCCGCCTGACACGCTGGCCGGACTGGCGGACGGCCGGATCGACCTGGCCTTCCGTCGCTGGGAGAAGCCACGCGTCAGGGCCGGCGGCCGGCAGCGCACGCAGATCGGCGTGGTCGGCTTCGAGGCGGTGGAGGTGGTGCCGCGCAGCGCGGTGACTGCGGCGGCCGCGCACCGCGCCGGCTTCGCGACGCGAAACGAACTGGTTGGCTTCCTTGACCGGCGCACTGCCGGCGAGATCTACCGCATCCAGCTGCGCCTGGTCGGGCCGGATCCGCGTGTCGCATTGCGCGACCAGCTGCCGGACGCCACTGCCCTCGCCGAGATCGAGCGACGGCTGGCACGGCTGGACCGCGCCAGTGCGCACGGTCCGTGGACGCTGGCAACTCTGCGCCTCATCGCGGCCAACCCGGAGCGGCGGGCAGCGGACCTGGCCGCCGAGTTCGGACGGCCGCGGCTGCCGTTCAAGGTGGACGTGCGGAAGCTGAAGGAGCTGGGTCTGACGGAGAGCCTGCCGATCGGGTATCGCCTGTCACCGCGGGGGCAGGCAATCCTGGCGTACCTGGAGAGCCGCTGAGCTCAGCGGCCGCGCCACCAGCGCAAGAGTCCGGCATAGACCAGTGATCCCGCGGCGCCGGCGAGCAGGTCGTTGACCGTGTCCCACGTGCCTCGCACGTTGCGCAGCCCGAACAGGACGTCGCTGTAATACTCCTGCGCCTCGAGCGCGATGTGGCCGACCTGCGCGGCGCCGACCGCGCTGAGCACGGGCAGGTCCGCCAGCTCGGCCGCGACGACCGTGGCGGCGCCGGTGCCATGGGCGTGTGGCAGCGCGTCGAAGTAGCGGTAGCGGTCGTAGAGGTCGAAGTGGTTGCCGACCAGGTCCAGCGCGAAGATCGAGAGCCACAGGTTGTCGGTCCAGACGGGGTACCGATTCGCCCCAACGCGCCGGGCCGCATGCCTGATAGGCACCACCATGCTCAGGGGGATCATGACCAGGCCTCGGCTCCCGATCGCCTTGCCGCGATAGCGCGGATCCTCGGGCTTGCGCAGGGCCTCGCCCAGGATGGCGAGCATGATCAACCGCAACGCGCCGTTGCACGCATATCCCAGGACCCGCACCAGGGCATGCTAGAGCGGAGGCGCCTTCGTTGACATCGGTCCGGCCGGATTGGTACCATGCGCAGACCGTTAGCACTCTCGGCCATAGAGTGCTAACAGCCGGATATCAGAGGTAACGGATGGCCGAAGAGCACTCCCCGACAACTGAGCCACGTTCCTCGCGCCGTGTCGAGCTGACCGAGCGGCAGCGCAGCGTGCTGCGCGCCGTGGTGGAGGATTACGTCCTGACCGCCGTTCCGGTCGGCTCCAAGGCGCTGGTCGAGCGCTACGGCCTGCAGGTCTCGCCGGCCACCGTGCGCAGCGCCATGGCCGAGCTGGAGACGCTGGGCCTGCTGTCGCACCCGCACACCAGCGCTGGCCGCGTGCCGTCCGACCTGGGCTACCGCCTGTACGTCGAATCGCTGATGCGCGAGACGGCGCTGGACCGAACCGACGAGCTGATGATCCGGCACCAGTTCAGCCAGGTGCAGCTGACCAGCGACCAGGTCCTGCGCCTGGCGGCTTCGATCCTGGCTGCCAGCACCCGCTCGGCCGCCGTTGTCACGCCGGCTCGCTCCCGACGCGCCCGCTACGGGCATGTCCAGCTGGTCGAATTGGCGGACCAGGCGCGGCTGTGCGTCCTGGTGCTGGCGGATGGCAAGGTCGTGCAGCGCCGTCTGGACCGCGGATTCCTGGACCGACTGGCGCAGGCGACTCCCATTGGGCAGGCCGACCTTGACCAGGCGGCGGCGACGCTGAACGTCGAGCTGCCGAACCTGTCGGCCCCGCAGGTGCGCCGCAAGATCACGCGCTTCGCGCCGCTGGCCGCGCATGTGGCCGAGGTGGCATCCCAGATGCTCGAAGAGTCCGACGGGGTGAACGTGGAGGAAGTGTTCACCGACGGCATCGCCAACGTGCTGGAGCAACCGGAATTCGCCCACAGCGCCAAGCTGCGAGGCGTGCTGGAGGTGCTGCGGCGGTCGGATTTCCTGGAGCAGCTGGTCCCTGTCCTGACCCGTGGCGAGGGGGTGCACGTGATCATTGGCCACGAGAACCAGATCGAGACCATGCACGAGGTCAGCCTCGTATTCGCGCCGTATGGCGCGCGCGATCGGGCGCTGGGGCTGCTGGGCGTGCTGGGGCCGACCCGCATGCCGTACCCGCGGGCCATTCCCACCGTGCGATACCTGGCCGCCCTGATGAACGAGCTGGTCACCACCGAGCACTACAGCGAGAGCCATGACTGAGCATCAGACCAACGGCGACGCCCGCGAGACGGTCGACGAGCGCGGCCCGCGCGCCAAGGGACCTTCCCGGGCGGAGCTGATACACAAGCTGGATGAGCTGCAGGCGCAGCTCGAGCAGACACAGGCCCAGTCCGACGAGCACATGCGCGCCTGGCAACGGGCGGCCGCCGACTATTCGAACTACAAGCGCCGGACCGATGAGGAGCGCGGCTCGGTCGCGGTCTTCGCGAACGCGCTGCTGATTGGCAAGTTGCTGGCCGTGCTGGACGACTTCGACCGCGCGCTGGACAACGTCCCGCCCGACACCGACGACTCGTGGGTCGAGGGCGTGCGACTGGTCGAGCGCAAGCTCCGCAACGTGCTGGAGTCGGAGGGCGTGACGCCCATCGAGGCCGTCGGCCAGCCATTCGATCCCAACGTCCACGAGGCCGTCGTCCACGAGGATACGGCCGACTTTCCCGATAACCACGTCATCGACGAGCTGCAGCGCGGATACCGGCTGCACGACCGGGTTCTGCGCCCGGCGCTCGTCAAGGTCGCAAACAACCCGAAGGAGCACTGACCTCAAATGGCCAAGATCATCGGTATCGACCTGGGCACGACGAACTCCGTGGTCGCAGCCATGGAGGGAGGTGAGCCGCAGGTCATCACCAACGCGGAAGGCGGGCGGATCACACCGTCGGTCGTCGCCTTCGCCAAGTCCGGGGAGCGGCTGGTCGGCCAGGTGGCCAAGCGCCAGGCGATCACCAACCCGGAGAACACCATCTTCAGCATCAAGCGCTTCATGGGCCGCCGCTGGGACGACCCGGAGGTGCAGCGCAGCAAGGACCTGGTCCCGTACAAGGTCGAGAAGGATCCGAAGTCGGACGGCGTGATCGTCACGCTGGCCAACGGCAAGACCTTCAGCCCGCCCGAGATCAGCGCCATGATCCTGCAGAAGCTGAAGGGCGACGCCGAGGCCTACCTGGGCGAGAAGGTGACCGAGGCCGTCATCACCGTGCCGGCCTACTTCGACGACACCCAGCGCCAGGCCACCAAGGACGCGGGGCGCATCGCCGGCCTGGACGTCAAGCGCATCGTCAACGAGCCGACCGCGTCCGCCCTGGCCTACGGCCTGGACAAGCAAAAGGAAGAGAAGATCGCCGTCTATGACCTGGGCGGCGGTACCTTCGACATCTCGATCCTGGAGCTGTCGGAGGGCGTCTTCGAGGTGCGCTCCACCAACGGCGACACGCACCTGGGCGGCGACGACTTCGACCAGCGGGTGATCGACTGGCTGAGCGAGGAGTTCAAGAAGGACCAGGGCATCGATCTGTCGAAGGACCGGATCGCGCTGCAGCGCCTCAAGGAGGCCGCCGAGAAGGCGAAGATCGAGCTCTCCTCGACGACGCAGACGGAGGTCAACCTGCCGTTCATCAGCGCCGACGCATCAGGCCCCAAGCACCTGGTCATCAGCCTGTCACGGGCCAAGCTCGAGGACCTGGTCGCCGATCTCATCACCCGCACCTCCGGTCCGGTGAAGCAGGCCCTGGCCGATGCCGGGCTGAAGCCCAACGAGATTGACGAGGTGATCCTGGTCGGCGGCATGACCCGCATGCCGGCCGTAATCGAGGCGGTCAAGGGCCAGTTCGACGGCAAGGAGCCGCACAAGGGCGTCAACCCCGACGAGGTGGTGGCGGTCGGCGCGGCCATCCAGGCCGGCGTGCTGGGCGGCGAGGTCAAGGACGTCCTGCTCCTCGACGTGACCCCGCTGTCACTGGGGATCGAGACCCTGGGCGGCGTGGCGACCAAGATGATCAACCGCAACACCACCATCCCCACCAGCCACACGCAGATTTTCTCGACCGCTTCCGACAACCAGCCGAGCGTGGACATCGTGGTCCTGCAGGGCGAGCGGGAGATGGCAGGCGACAACAAGAAGCTGGCCACCTTCCGGCTGGATGGCATTCCGCCGGCCCCGCGCGGGGTGCCACAGATCGAGGTCACCTTCGACATCGATGCCAATGGCATCCTGAACGTGGCGGCCAAGGACAAGGCCACCAACAAGGAGCAGAAGGTGGCGATCACCGCTTCCTCGATGCTCGCCAAGGACGACGTGGACCAGATGGTCCGCGATGCTGCCGAGCATGCCGAGGAGGACCGCAAGCGGCGCTCCGAGGTGGAGTCGCGGAACGAGGCGGACGCCCTGGTCTTCCAGGCCGAGCGGCTGGTCAAGGACCTGGCCGACAAGATCTCCGACGAGGAGAAGGCCGAGGTCCAGACCCGCATCGATGCCGTCAAGGAAGCCCTGAACGGGACCGATGCGGGCGCGATCGACTCGACCAAGCAGCAGCTCGCGGAGGTGCTGCAGCGGATCGGGACGCGTGCCTACGAGGCCAGCGAGTCCGGCGGCAACGGCTCCAACGGGGCCGATGGTGACAGCTCGCCCGATGGCGCCGGCCCCGAGGAGGGCGAGGGCGCCGAGGAAGGCGAGACCATCGAGGGCGAGTACAAGGAGGTCTGATCCAGACCCGGGATGGGCCCTCCGCACCCCTCCTTGGCTGGCTGCGCTACAGCCGGCGGAGGGGCGCGGGCGGCCCTTTCCATATCGGGGATCGGTCCTCAAGGATCTCGTCCGTGACAGAGCCGAGGGTCCTCTATGAGGATGAGGAGCTGGTGGCGGTCGATAAGCCGGCGGGAATGGCCGCGGCCGCCGGCGGCGGGATCGATGACGACGCGTCGCTGCACGCGTGGGTGTCGCGCCATGCCGGCGGACGCACCTACATCGTCCACCGGCTGGATCGCGGGACGAGCGGCGTGATCGTCTTCGCCAAGACGGCGGATGCGCATCGTCGCCTGTCACAAGCGTTCGATTGGCGCGAGGTCGGCAAGCGCTACCTGGCGGTAGTCGACGGCCACGTGCGACGCGCGACCGGCGAGATCGCCGAGCCGCTGCGGGCATTCGGCTCAGGGCGCGTCGGCGTGGATCCGAAGGGAGCCGAGGCGCTGACCCGGTACCGCCGCCTGGAACGGCTCCAGGACGCCGACCTGCTCGAGGTCGAGCCGCTCACGGGCAGGCGACACCAGATCCGGGTCCACTGCTACGCCATAGGGCATCCGGTCATGGGCGACACGCGCTACGGCGCGGTCCGGCCAGTGGGCGGGGCGCCGCGGCTGATGCTGCACGCCGCCGAGCTTCGGTTGCCGGTGAGCGACGGGGAGCCGTTAACGATCCGTGCCGACCCGCCGCCCGACTTCGATTCGGTGCTGGACGGACTCCGCTAGGCCGACTCGGTCAGCTGGCTGGTGCACATCGGGCAGCGAGTGGCCGAGATCGCGATCTCGGAGGCGCAGTAAGGGCAGGCCTTGGTGGTCGGCTCGCCATCGGCAGTGCCAGCCCGGCGAGCAGCCAGCGCGTTTACCGGCTTTACCACGAAGAAGAAGATCGCCAATGCCACGAGCACGAAGTAGATGAGCGCGTTCAGGAATAGGCCGTAGCTGACCGTGGCTTCTCCCGCCTGGAACGACAGCTCCTCGAAGTTGGGCACTCCAATGAGGCCGAGCAGCGGCGTGAGAATGTTCGTCACGAATGAAGTAATGACTGCGCCAAAGGCGGCGCCGATCACTACCGCGACCGCCAGGTCGATCACGTTGCCGCGCAGCAGGAAGTCGCGAAACTCTCGAACCACCGGGTGCCTCCTTCGGTACTCGGGTCAGGGGAGGAGCATAGCCGCGCCATCGGGCTAGACTCGGACCGATGCGCCTCGCGACCTGGAACGTCAACTCGCTGAAGCAACGGCTCGAGCGCGTGCTGGCCTGGACGGAGCGCCACCAGCCGGACGTCCTGTGCATGCAGGAGACGAAGCTCACCGATGAGCAGGCACCCGCCCTGGATTTCCGGGCGCTCGGATACGACCTCGTGCACCACGGGCTCGGCCGCTGGAACGGCGTGGCGATCGCATCACGCGTCGGGATCGAAGAGGTGACCGCCGGCATCCCAAACGCCGAGGGCTGGACCGATGACGGTGGCCGCTTCCTGGCCGCCGCGTGCGGCGGCGTCCGCGTGGCCAGCATCTACGTGCCGAACGGCCGGGTCGTCGACTCGGAGTCCTATCTGGAGAAGCTTGACTGGCTGGCCCGGCTGTCGGGCTGGCTGGACGACACCGATCCTGCCACCGAGCTGGCCGTCTGCGGCGATTACAACGTGGCCCCCACCGACGACGACGTGTGGGACGCACAGGCGGCCCACGGCGGCACGCATGTCTCGCCCCGTGAGCGCGCCGCCGTCGAGAAGCTGCGGGATTGGGGGATGGTCGACGTGGTGCGCGAGTTCCACCCGGAGGCCGGGTTCTTCACCTGGTGGGACTACCGGGCCGGGCACTTCCACAAGAACTTCGGCATGCGCATCGACCACGTGTATGCCACGCCGCCGCTTGCCGCCCGCGCCGTGGCCGCGGAGCGCGACCGGGACGCCCGGAAGCCGTCGACCTACCCGGGCATTCCCTCGGACCACGCCCCGCTCATCGTCGACTTCGCCGACCCCGCCTAGGCCGCAGCCGTGCCTGGCGACGCGACGGTCGGCACCTCCTCGGTCGGCGGTGCGGGCCGCCGGCGCCTCTGGAAGAACTTGATCACCTCCATCACCCACAGGATCACCGACCCGGCGGCGGCGCACACGACCCACTGGTCCACCGTCAAAGGTGTCGTGGTCAGGAGGCGATTCAGCAAGTCGAGCTGGTTGGCCAGGATGATGAAGACCAACGAGATTCCGCTCATCCGGAGCAGGACCCTGTTCGCCAGCAGGCTGCGACTGAACACCGACGCCGTGAGGTCATTGCAGGCCAGTCCGTAGAACAGGTTCGAGAACGAGAAGGTG
>DATEOS010000370.1:0-10667 GCA_035273815.1 Candidatus Limnocylindria bacterium | reverse complement strand
CGTGCCGAGCAGCGATGCCAGCGCCAGCAGGCCCACCACGCGGCCCCAGCGCCCGCGCACCACCAGGAAGGCCGCGAGATTGATGAGCGCCAGCAGGACGGTGATCAACAGCCACGGCGTCATGTGGCGAGACTACCGGCTCCACGTTCACTCGGTGACGAGATAAACATCCTGCCCATCGGCCGACTGCTCGTGCCCCGTGCGCTTTGCCGTCGTCACGCGGCGAAGCCGCACGGCGATCGTCGGCGGCTAGCGGGCGATCTTTCCCCCACCCAGGCACACCTCGCCGTCGTACAGCACCGCCGCCTGGCCCGGAGCCGGCGCCCAGACCGGCTCTGCCGTCTCGACGGCGAAGCGGTCATCGCCGAGCAACGTGATCTCGGCCGGCACGTCAGGGGCGCGATGCCGGATGCGGACCGAAGCGACGAACCGCTCGGCGGGTGGCTCCCCGGCCACGAAGCGGCGCCCATCGACGGTGAACGTCGAAGCGGCAACTTCCTGCCGGCTGCCGATGACGACGGTATTGCTGCCCGGCCGCACCTCACGCACGTAGACCGCTTCGCCCAGCGCCACCCCCAACCCATGCCGCTGGCCGACGGTGTAGTGCGCATAGCCGGTGTGCGTCCCCACCCGGGTGCCATCCGCGTCGACGATCGGGCCCGGCTCGCCGGCGTAGCCGCGCCGCTCCTCCAGCAGGGTACGGTAGTCACCCATCGGCACGAAGCAGATCTCCTGGCTCTCCGGCTTGTCCGCCGTCGGCAGGCCGAGTTCGGTCGCGATCCGCCGGACCTCTGGCTTCGTCAGCTCGCCCAGTGGAAAGCGGGTGTGGCGCAGCTGCTCCTGGTCGAGCACCCACAGGAAATAGGTCTGGTCCTTGTCCGCATCGGCGGCCCGCAGCAGCACGCGCCGGCCGTCGCGATCCTCCACGCGGGCGTAATGGCCGGTGGCGACCGCCTCGGCGCCGTAGGCGGCCAGGCCGCGGCGCAGCAGCTCGTCGAACTTGATGTACTGGTTGCAGGCCTGGCACGGGTTGGGCGTGGCGCCGTCCAGGTAGCCGTCGGCGAAGGCGTCGATCACGCGTGCCCCGAACTCGCGCTCCAGGTTCAGGATGAAGAACGGGATGCCGGCGATCTGCGCGACCCGGCGCGCGTCATCCGCCGCGTCCGGCGAGCAGCAGGACCGGCTCTGCTCGTAGCCCTCCCCGTTGTCCGCGTGCAGGCGCATCCAGACGCCGATCACCTCGTCGTCGGAGGTTGCCTCGCGTGCCAGCAACGCGGCCGCGACGCTCGAATCCACCCCGCCGCTCATGGCGGCCACGGTGCGGCCCATCAGGCCGATGCGACTTCCGCGCGCTGGTCAACGACGCTCCGCATCCGGCCGAGCACCGCCGTGACGGCTTCGATGGTGCGGCGGACATCGTCTTCGGTCGTGCCGCGACCCGGGGTGAGGCGCAGCGAGCCGTGGGCCTCCTCCGGCTCGTAGCCCATCGCCAGCAGCACGTGGCTGGGCTCGGCGGAACCGGTGGTGCAGGCGCTCCCGGTGGAGGCGGCAATTCCCTCCAGATCCAGCGCCGCCACCAGGTCGCCGCCCTCGACCCCCTCGACCAGGAAGCTGGCGCTGTTCGGCAGCCGCTCGGTGGGGTGGCCGGTCAGGGTCACTCCGGGCAGGGCGCTGAGCCCGGCGATCAGCTGGTCCCGCAGCCGGGCCAGGCGCGCATTCTCGGCCTCGCGCGCGACCAGGTCATCCTGCGCAAGCTCCAGCGCCCTGGCGAAGCCCACGATCCCGGCGACGTTCTCGGTGCCGGCCCGGCGCTGGCGCTCCTGCGAGCCGCCCGACAGCTGGGTCAGCAGCGCGGTCCCCCGGCGCACGAACAGCGCTCCCACCCCCTTCGGTCCGTAAAGCTTGTGTGCGCCCAGGCTCAGCAGGTCGACCTGCAGCGTGTCGACGTCGAGTGGCAGGAAGCCAGCCGCCTGCACCGCGTCGACGTGGAAGAGGACCTTTCGCTGCCGGCAGATGGCGCCGATCTCCCGGATCGGCTGGATGGTGCCCACCTCATTGTTGGCGTACATCACGCTCACCACGGTCGTGTGGTCGCGAATGGCCGAAGTCACTTCGGCCGGATCCACGCGGCCGTATCGGTCCACCGGCAGGTAGGTCACCTCGAAGCCGAACCGGTCCAGAACCGCACACGAGTGGATGACCGCCTTGTGCTCAATGCTGCTCGTCACGACGCGGCGCCCGTCGGCGCTGGCCGCCCAGGCGGCGCCCTTGATGGCGAGGTTGTCCGCCTCGGTCCCGCCGGAGGTGAACACGATCTCGCGTGGCTTGGCGCCCAGGATGCGCGCCACCGTCTCGCGCGCCTCGTCCAGGCCCAGCTGCGCCCGACGCCCGGTGCCGTGGATGCTCGACGGGTTGCCGAAGTGCTCGGTCAGGTAGGGCTGCATGGCGTCGAGCACCTCCCGCCGCAGCGGCGTGGTGGCGGCGTGGTCGAGATAGACGCTCATGGAAGGCCGATTATGCCGCAGCCGGCCGGGCTACCCTTCTGGGCGAGATGACGACCGCACGAACCTGGGGACCGATGGAGGATCCGCATGATCATTCGCACCCTTGACGAGGTGATCGGCACCGAGCGCGACGTCGCCGGCGAAGGCTGGCGCAGCCGCCGCCTCCTGCTGAAGCGCGACGCCATGGGCTTCTCGCTGCACGACACCGTGGTCGAGGCCGGCTGGGAGAAGGAGATGGAGTATGCCAACCACCTGGAGGCCTGCTACCTCATGCAAGGCGAGGCGGAGATCACCGACCTCGCCACCGGCCAGCGGTACCAGCTCGGACCGGGCGCGGTCTACGCCCTCGACGCCTACGACCGCCATCGGCTGCATGCGAAGACAGAGCTGCGCCTGGTGTGCGTCTTCAACCCCGCGCTGGCGGGGGGCGAGACGCACAACGAATCCGGCGGCTTCGAGCGGGCGCCCGAGTAGTTCAGCGCGCCAGCGGGAATCGGGTCGGCCGGCATCTCCGAGGCCAGTCCGTCGGGGTCGCTGAGTGCCTTCCCGGAGACGTCCCCTATCTCGCTCGACCCCATCACGCTTCGCGCTTGGCGATGTGGAGCCCCAGCTCGTCCAGCTGCCCCTCGGCGATCGGCGACGGAGCGTTGAGCATCAGGTCGGTCCCGGACTGGGTCTTCGGGAACGCCATCACCTCGCGGATATTGTCCACCTCCGCGTACAGCGCCGCCCATCGGTCCAGGCCGATCGCGATCCCGCCGTGTGGCGGCGCCCCATATTCGAGCGCGTCGAGCAGGGCGCCGAACTGGTCGCGGGCGCTCTCGATCGAGTGCCCCATCAGCGCGAAGGCGCGCTCCAGCAGGTCGCGGCGGTGGATGCGGATGGATCCGCCTCCCGCCTCCCAGCCATTGAGGACCAGATCGTACTGCTGGGCGCGAATGGAGCCCGGATCGGACTCCAGCCGATCCTCCTCCTCCCAGACCGGGGCGCTGAACGGGTTGTGGGTTGCGTCCCAGCGCTTGCCGTCGGGGTCCCACTTGAACATCGGGAAGTGGCGGATCCAGGCATACGCGAGGACGCCCGGGGTCCGTAGCTCCAGCCGATCTCCCATCTCGAGGCGGACATGGCCCAGCGCCTCGGCGCCTCGGATGGCGTCGGCATCGGCGACGATCAGGATCAGGTCGGCGGCTGAGGCGCCAAGCGCCCTGCGGACCTCGCCTGCTGACTCGCCGAGGAACTTGGCGGCCGGGCCGGCCAGCGAGCCGTCGGCCTCGACCGCCAGGTGGACCAGCCCACCGGCGCCGTGGCGTCGCGCGAGGTCGGTCAGCTCGTCCAGCTCCCGGCGTGACATGCCGCCACAGCCAGGGGCCACGATGCCGCGCACGCGGCCGCCGGCGGCGATCGGCTCCGCGAAGACCCGGAACTCGACGCCGCGCACCGTATCGGTCAGGTCCACCAGTTCCATCCCGAAGCGGATGTCCGGCTTGTCCGATCCGTATCGGTCCATGGCCTCCGGGTACTCCAGGCGCGGGAAGGGTTCCTGCAACAGCGGCGATTGCGGGAGGACCTCCTTGGCCACCCGGGTGACCATGCGCTCGATCGTCTCGAGCACGTCCTCCTCCGAGACGAAGCTCATCTCGATGTCGACCTGGGTGTGCTCCGGCTGCCGGTCGCCGCGCAGGTCCTCGTCGCGGAAGGCGCGCGCCAGCTGGTAGTAGCGGTCGTAGCCGGCCACCATCAGTAGCTGCTTGAGGACCTGCGGACTCTGGGGCAGCGCGTAGAACTCGCCCGGCCTCAGCCGCGAGGGCACGACGAAGTCGCGGGCGCCTTCCGGCGTGGAGCGGATGAGGTTGGGCGTCTCGATCTCGACGAAGCCGTCGTCCTCCAGCGCGCGCCGGATGGCGCCGGCCAGCCGGGAGCGCATCAGCATCCGGCTCTGCACCGTCGGGCGCCGCAGGTCCAGGTAGCGGTACTCGAGGCGCAGCGACTCGTCGAGGCCGGGCTGCTCCTCATTGATGTAGAAGGGCGGCACCTTGCTGGGGTTGAGCACGGTGAAGCGATCCACCGCCACCTCGACCGCCCCGGTTGCCAGCTCGGCGTTGGCGGTGCCCTCCGGTCGTTCGCGGACCACGCCTTCGACCTGCACCACCCACTCGCTGCGGACCGGCTCGGCCGCGATGTGGGCTTCCTGCGCTTCCTCCTGGTTGGTCACCGCCTGGGTCAGTCCGTAGCGGTCACGCAGATCGAAGAAGGCAAGGTGTCCGTGGTCCCGGCGCCGATGGACCCAGCCGGACAGCGTCACGCGCTGCCCGACGTGCTCGGGACGCAGCTCGCCGCAGGTGTGGCTCCGGAATGCCTGTGCCATGGGACGCTGAATGGTAGCGGAGCCGCCATCTCAGCCGGCGGGCACGAGCTCCGTACCCCCGCAGCACGACCTGGGCGTGCTCCAGCTCGGACTCCACCTGGAGGCCGGTGTGGCCGGAGAGTCGGCCACACCGGGCAGCCATGCTCCGCGCCCCTCAGCATGCGGCCGATTCCGGGCGCGCAGCGGCGAAGTCATTCAGGATGTCGGCAGCCATGCCCGCCCAATTGACGGCCTACCTGTGGGTCGCGCTCGCTGCCCCATTCCTGCTGCTCGCCCTGATTGCATTCGCGCTGGTGCGCCGGTATCACGAGCGCGCCATCCCCAGCTGGGCGAAGTGGTCGGGTGCCTTCCTGACCGGCTTCTGCGTCAGCGCGGTGTTCATCATCGACGAGGACCCGCTGTGGTTCATCCTGCCCAGCCTCCCCGTCATCTGGGTCGCATACCTGATGGCGCGCTCCGGCCGCTTCCGCCTGGCCGGGCTGATGGCGCTCGGCCTGACGTTGCCGGCCGCCGTGTACTGGGCCAGCCTGCTGCTTGCGGACGCGGCCAATCCTGCGCCGCTGTTCGGGCCAGGCCTCAATCTCCGCTTCCTGACGGTCGCTGCCGGCGTGGTTACGGGCATCGGTTTGGTGGTGATCGGCGATCACGTCGAGCAACGGCCGCGGATCGTCAAGCAGCCGGCCGGCACCACCAGGGACCCGATGGCGTTGGGTAATGCCATGGCCGCGGACCTGCTCATCGGTCCCTTCTCGCTCCCCTCGTTGACCGCGGAGCTGACAGCCTTTCTGGTGACGTCGGCCGCCCTGACCGTGGCGGTGTTGGCCGGCGTGCCGTGGCCGTTCACCCTTCTGGGCGGCGCGCTCCTATTCATGGTGATCGCCACGGAGTTGTGGTACCGCGCTTTCCCGCAGCGGTCGCGCATGGCATGGGTCGGCTATGCCTATGTCGGTCATCAGGAGATGGAGCGCTGGCGCGCGGCAACCGGCACCCAGCCCCCAGCATCGGTGAAAGCCTTCCACGCCTGGCTGCGTGACAACGCGGAGCGCCCGGAAACGCGGTGGGCGCATGCCGAGCTCCTGGCCGTGGTGGGCCGTCTCGACGAGGCACGTGCCATGGCACAGCGCATCGAGGCAAACACGCCGGCCGAAGAAAACGAACGCCAGTCGATGATGCAGTTCATTGAATGGATCGACGGTCAGGATGTCGACCTCGATGATCGCCTCCGCCAGGCCGACCTGGTCGGCGAGCCGGGCTCGGACGCACGCCTGTATGCGCGCGGGCTGGCGACATTGGCGCTTGCGCGCGATAGAGCGCAGGCGGACGGTGACTGGAAGTCTCCGCTTGTCGCATTCGGGCAGGAAGTGGGAGCGACAGGCTGGGCGGCTTGGCGGGCGGATACCCACCGCCGTCGCATGATCAGCACCTTGCTCGTTGGCCTGCTGATCGCGTCGCTCGCGGCCATCCCGATTGCCTTGGCGGGAACCACCTCATAGCAACTTGCTACTCGGTGGTATCATGTTCGCGTGGACATTCCCGCGACTTGGTCCTAGGCACTCGCGGCAGCCGGCTTCACCTGGTGTTCTTTAGGGTCGCCGTTGATGGCGGCGATCGGCGGCATGCTCGGCCTGCGAGCCATCCGGGCCTCCCGGTGGACCGATGCATCCCTCCTGGCCATCGGCTTCGGCGTCGGCTGGACGGCCATCATCGGCAACCGCATGGTCAGTGACGCCCTGGATCCGGCTGTCTCCGGCAACTGGGACCTCACGCCGTGGCTGACGGGCGGCGCTCTGGTGCTGGTTGCCGCGCTTGGCGGGCTGACGTGGTCAGTGCTCCGGTCGGAGAAGTTCAGCCAGCGCTGACGAGGCGCGGCACGTCGTCCAGCGGTGTCTCTCGCTGCTCGCCGGAGGCGAGGTCCCGGAGCACCACACTCCCCCGTTCCAGCTCTTCACCGACGATCACCGCCCACTGCGCGCCAACCTTGGCCGCCGATTCCAGCTGGCGGCCGAGCTTGCGCTCGCTGCCGTCGGGGCGCACACGGAGGCCGGCCTTCCGCAGCTGCCCGGCCACGCGCAGGCGCGGTTCGAGCGCTGCCGGATCGGCGGAGAGAACCGCTACCAGCCTATACCCGGGCGTGATATCCCTATGCTGCTCCTCCGCTGCCAGCACGGTGCGATCGATGCCCAGCCCGAAGCCGATACCGGGGGTCGGGCGACCGCCGAGCACCGCTGCCAGCCCGTCGTAGCGACCGCCGCCGGCCAGTGCCTGCTGCTGGCCTCGCCGATCGGCCACGAAGAACTCGAAGGTGGTGCGGGTGTAGTAGTCCAGACCGCGTACGATGGTCGGGTCGACCTCGTAGGCCAGACCCAGTGCGTCGAGCAGGCGCAACACCGTGTCGAAGTGCTCTCGGCAGGCGTCGCACAAGTGGTCGACGCTGCGCGGCGCACCTGCAGCCAGCTCGGGATCGAGCGCGCGGTCATCCAAGACCCGTAACGGGTTGACCTGCAGCCGCCGCCGGGAGTCATCGGACAGCCGGTCCGTGTTCTGGCTGAAGTAGTCGATCAGGGCCTGCCGGTAGCCCGGGCGGCAGGCCGCGTCGCCGATGGAGTTCAGATAGGCCACCGCACCCGTCACCCCCACCTCCGCGAAGAACCGATGCGCCAGCTCGATGACCTCCGCGTCGACCATCGGTCCGGGATCGCCGAGCACCTCCACGTCCCACTGGGTGAACTGCCGGTAGCGTCCGGCCTGCGGGCGGTCGTAGCGGAACATGGGCCCCAGCATCCAGAGGCGCAGCGGGCCAGGTCGCACGTGCATGCCGTGCTCGATGTAGGCGCGCACGATGCCGGCGGTTGGCTCCGGCCGCAGGGCCCAGTCGGCGCGAGCCTCAGCGGATCCGGCCGCGCCGGAGACGCGGAACATCTCCTTCTCGACCGCGTCGGACGACTCGCCCAGGCCGCGGGCGAAGAGCTCGACCCGCTCGAACAGCGGGATGTCGACGCGGTCGAAGGCGTAACGCTCGCTCAGCTCGCGGGCAATGCTCTCCACGCGGCTCCAGGCAGCGCCTTCCTCGGGCAGGAGGTCGCGGGTGCCGCGGGGTGCGGTGATCTTGCCGGCCATGGGGCGAGTGTACGAGGTGTCTCGCTGCTGCTTGGCGAGAATTCTCGTGGGGCGAGAATCGGCGCCGGGAGGAGGAGGCTTAGCGGGCCTCGCGGGTCACGGCGGTGACGTCGCGGATCCGCTCGATCTTGGTCAGGACTCGGGACAGCTGTTCGAGAGACGTGACCTTGAGCGTGGCGCTGATGATGGCCGTGCCGTCCGGGTGCGTGCCGATGGACGCGGCCACGATATTGACCTTCGCCTCCGCCACGACGTTCGTGATCTCGTTCAGCAGGCCGGCCCGGTCGAGCGCCTCGATCCTCACGGTGATCGGGTAGGTCTGCTGGTCGACCGATTCCCAGTCCACGTCGATCAGCCGCTCGATGTCCCGCTCGGAGAGCACCGACGGGCAGTTGGCGCGGTGGATGGTCACCCCCTTGCCGCGTGTCACGTAGCCGGTGATCGCGTCGCCCGGGATGGGGGAGCAGCAGTTGGCGAAGCGGACGAGCAGGTCGCCGACGCCTTTGACGCGCACCCCGGTGGTGGACGGGACGACCGAGGGCGGCGCCACCTCGGGGAGGGCAATGGCCGCGTCGTCCTGGACCTCGAGCTTGGAGACCACGTTTCCCGGCGAGACCGCACCGTACCCGATGGCCGCGAAGAAGTCGTCCAGCTCCTTGTAGTGGGCCTGCGAGGAGATCTCGTTCAGCTTCTCCGATGAGATGGACCCGAGCGTCTCGTGCGCCACGCGCCGAAGCTCGCGGTCCAGCAGGTCCTTGCCCTGCGCGATGTTCTCGTCGCGCTGCTGGCGCTTGAACCATTGGCGGATCTTCTCGCGCGCGGCGCTGGTCTGAACGATGTTCAGCCAGTCGCGCGACGGCCCGTGTGCGGCCTTGGTGGTGATGATCTCGACGATGTCACCGTTGCGCAGGCGGTAGTCGAGCGGAACCAGCCGGTTGTTGACCTTGGCGCCGATGGTCCGATGCCCGACGTCGGTGTGGATGCGGTACGCGAAGTCCAGCGGCGTGGCGCCGGCCGGCAGGTCCTTGACATCGCCCTTTGGGGTGAAGACGAAGACCTGGTCCTGGAAGACCTCGAGCTTGAGGCCCTCCACGAATTCCGTGGCATCGGCCACTTCCCGCTGCCAGTCCATCAGCTGGCGGACCCAGGCCAGCTTCTCGTCATAGCGCCGATCGCCGCGCGAGCCTTCCTTGTAGCGCCAGTGCGCCGCGATCCCGGCCTCGGCCACGTCGTGCATGTGGCCGGTCCGGATCTGGACCTCCAGCGGCTTGGCATCGGGACCGATGACGGCGGTGTGCAGCGACTGGTACATGTTCGCCTTCGGCATGGCGATGTAGTCGTCGAACTGCCCGGGAATCGGCTTCCACAGAGAATGAACGACGCCAAGGGCGGCATAGCAGTCCTTGACGTCGTCGACGAGCAGCCGGATGGCGTTGACGTCGTAGATCTCGTCGAACTCGACGCCCTTGCGCTCCATCTTCTTGGCGATGGAATAGAGGTGCTTGGGCCGCCCGGAGATGTCGGCCTTGATGTCGACCTTGGCGAGCTCCTTGCGCAGGATGCCGATCGACTTGTTGATGAAGCTCTCGCGTACCTTGCGGCGGTCGGCCAGCATCTCGACCAGCTGGCGATAGCGCTCCGGCTCGAGGTATTTGAAGGAGAGGTCCTCGAGCTCCCACTTGATCTGCCACATCCCCAGCCGATGCGCCAGCGGCGCGTAGATCTCCATCGTCTGACGCGCGATCCGCTGCTGCTTGTCGGGCGGCAGGTGCTGGAGGGTTTGCATGTTGTGGAGCCGATCGGCGAGCTTGATGATGACGACACGGACGTCCTCCGCCATCGCCATGAACATCTTTCGGATGTTCTCCGCCTGCTGCTCCTCCATCGTTCGGGCGGAGCCGAACTTCGACAGCTTCGTCACCCCGTCGACGAGTCGCGCGACGTCGCGGCCGAACCGCTTCTCGATCTCGGCCAGCGTGAAGTCGGTGTCCTCGGGGACGTCGTGGAGGAGGGCCGCGGCCAGCGTCTCGGCGTCCATCTGGAGCGTGGCCAGGTAGTACGTCACCGCCACCGGGTGGCTGACGTACTCCTCGCCCGAGCTCCTCAGCTGTCCCTCGTGGGCGGTGACCGCCGTGTCGTACGCCCGCCTGATGAGGCCCTGGTCGATCGTCGGGCGGTGCCGGGCCGCCTCGGCGACGATCTCGTCGATCGAGTGCGCCGCCTCGCCCAGCGCCTCTCCGCCGCGCGTGATTCGCTGCACGACGGCCGCCGGGGAGAAGCGAGCCAGCTGGGCCATGGGACCACCGATGCTAGCACGCTCCACGCTCAGATCCGCCTTGGCGGGCGGCCGGCTGCGCCCCTCAACGGATGGTGGCAAGATCCTCGATCACGCGCAGCTCCGGAAGCGCGCGGAGCGCATCGGGCGCGAGGCGGAGCTTCGACGAGCGGTTGCCGCCACCAAGCACGATCCAGTCGGGCTCCATGACCCGCGCATCGACCAGGATCGGCAGGCCGGCCGGAAGGCCGAAGGGCGTGACGCCGCCGATTTCCATCCCCGTCAGCTCGCGCACTGGATCGGCCCGGGCGAACGAAGCCTTGCGGACGCCCATCTCGCGCCGCACGGCGTTGTTGACGTCCAGCGACGTCGTCGCGAGCAGCACGCAGGCGACGTACGTCGGCTC
>DATEOS010000369.1:0-2301 GCA_035273815.1 Candidatus Limnocylindria bacterium | reverse complement strand
CCGTTGAGGGTGATCAGCGGCCACTGGAAGTCGTTCCAGGTGGCCACGAAGGTGAGCAGGCCGAGCACGGCGAGCGCCGGGCGGATGGCCGGCAGGATGATGCTGAAGTAGATCCGGAAGGTCAGCGCGCCGTCCATCCGGGCCGACTCGATCAGCTCGTCCGGCACCGCGTGCTGGATGAACTGCCGCATGTAGAACACACCGAAGGCGCTGACCAGGGTGGGCACGATGACCGCGGTCAGGGTGCCGTTCCAGCCCAGCTTGCCCATCAGGATGTAGAGCGCGACCACACCGAGCTGGTTGGGCACGGTCAGGGTCAGGATGACCACGACCATCAGCGCGTTGCGGGCCGGGAACCGCAGTTTCGCGAAGGCGAATCCGGCCAGCGAGCAGAAGAACAGTGTGGACGCGGTGACCACCCCGGCGACGATCACGCTGTTGATCAGCGACGCGGCGAAGTACACCTCCTGCAGGGTGAAGACCTCGCGCAGGTTGGTGAGCAGTTCGCCGCCCGGGAGCACGGTCGGCGGGATCGCCGAGACCGCCTCGTCGGTGCTGGTGGCGATGACGAACATCCAGTAGAGCGGGAACGCCGACAGCGCCATCACGGCACCCAGGCCGACGTACGTCCGCCAGGTGCCCCGCGTCTCCTGCGGCGCCCGGTTGGCCACTGCGCTCATCGCCTGCCTCCGCCCAGCCGGTTGGTCGCCAGCGCGTTGAGGGCCGCCACGACCAGGATGATCAGGAACAGCGCCCAGGACATCGCGGCCGCGTACCCCAGGTTGAGGTCCTTCCAGCCGACCTGATAGATCAGCTGCGCGATGGTCTGGTACTGCCCGTCCGAGCCGCCGCTGGCCGCCGCCGGGTTCTCGTCGAACAGCATCGGCTCGGTGTAGAGCTGCAGACCGCCGATGGTGGACAGCACCACGGTGAAGATCACCACGGGCTGGATCATCGGTACGGTGATCTGCCACAGCTGCCGCCACGGCCCGGCGCCGTCGACCGCGGCGGCCTCGTAGACGTCCCGTGGGATGGACTGCATCGCGGCCAGATAGAGCAGCGCGTTGTAGCCGATCCACTTCCAGTTCACCATCGTGGCGATGGCGATCCACGAGCTCCACTTGTCGGCCCGCCAGTCGATCGGATCATCCCCGCCGATGCCGGCCAGGGACAGGATCCAGTTCGCCATGCCGCCGTCGCGGGCGAAGAACACCGCGAACAGCAGGGTGGAGGCGGCCACCGGGGTGACGTACGGCAGCAGCACCCCGATCCGCCACCAGGTGGTCGCCCGCAGCCGGCGGTTCAGCAGGTTGGCGATGATCAGCGCGAGCAGCAGTTGCGGCACCGTGGACAGCAGGAAGATGCCGAACGTGTTGACCAGCGCGTTCCAGAAGTCGTCGTCGGTGAGCAGCCGCTCGAAGTTGGTGAAGCCGGCCCAGCCGGTCAGCGTCGGATCGTCCAGCCGCCAGTGCCGGAGCGCGACGATCCCGTTGAACACGATCGGGAACAGCCCGAAGACCGCGAAGATCAGGAAGAACGGTGCGATCAGGAGGTACGGGGTGCGCTTGGTGTCGAAGTGATAGACCCACAGCCGCCAGCGGCTGACCGGCACCTTGGCGGGCTCCGGGCGGTGCGCCGGCGAGGGTCTGCGTACCTGGGTGACGGCCATGGTCACCTCCTCACTGGCGGGGCGTCCGACATCAACGCCCCGCCGTCGTCGTGACTTAAGAGGTGGCGGCCTTCTCGGCCTCCTTGACCGCCTCGGCCCAGGCGTCGCCGGACTTGAGCTTGTCCTGCTGCACGCGGGTGATGACGTTCTCCACGGCCACCCGGGTCGGCCCGTTCTTCTTGCCCAGGTACTGCGGCTTGAGGTTCTCCGCGGTCGAGGCGAAGATCTGCCCGGTCGGGGCGTTGTTCATGAACTCCTTCTTGAAGTCGAGCACCGCCGGGTCCTTGTACAGCGCGGGCTGCGAGGGCAGGTTGCCGACCGTCTTGAAGATCTGGATCTGCTGCTGCGGCTGGATCATCCACTCGACGAACTTGTACGCCTCGTCGACGTTCTGGCCCTGCTTGGGAATGGTCCAGAAGGAGCCGCCCCAGTTGCCGCCGCCGCCCGGGATCGCGGCGATGTCCCACTTGCCCTTCTGGTTGGGCGCGGTGTCCTGGATGTGACCGAGCATCCACGCCGGGCACGCGAGCACGGCGAACTGGTCCTTCTTGAAGCCCTGGTCCCAGTTCGGCTGGAAGCTGGCCAGGTCGGCGGACAAGCCGGCGTCGATCGCCTTCATGCTGATGTCGAAC
>DATEOS010000368.1:0-6782 GCA_035273815.1 Candidatus Limnocylindria bacterium | reverse complement strand
CCGCGCGCGCGAGGCGGAGGGTGAAGTGCCCGGCACCGGGACCCAGGTCCGCCACGACCATGCCGGGTCGGAGGTCGAGCACGCGAATCACCGCGTCCGGGTCCTGAAGCCTATCCTGCCGCGTGCCGCCGGCGAACAGCGCGCGGCGAACTGGTCCTGGCAGCCGATCGAGGATCATTGCCCGGCATCCTATCGGTCCTTCCGACTGAGCAGGGCTGCAAGGGAGGTGCTTCATGCCGAACTACGCGACCGTCGCCGACTACATGGCGTCGCTGCCTGAGGATCGCCGGGGTCCCATGCAGCAGCTCCACGACACGATCTGGGCCGCGGCACCCGATGCGACCGAGGCGATTGCGTACAACATGCCGGCCTTCCGCCTGGGCGGGCGCTTCTTCCTGTCGTACGAGGCGTTCAAGCACCACTACAGCCTCTTCCCATGGACCGATGTGATGGTCGACGAGCTGGGGGATGCGCTGAAGCCCTACGCCGTCGGCAAGGGCACACTCCGCTTCCGGGCCGATGAGCCGATCCCCCTCGATCTCGTCACGCGGATCGTTGCGATCCGTCGGCGGGAGTTCGACGGCTGAGAACGGGCGAGCGGCAGGACCTTTGGTACCGAGGGTGGCGTACTTCGCGCGGCACTTCCCGCGGTCCGCGCCTGAGGCTCAGTCGGTGGCCGCCAGTGGCGCCGGCGCGGTTTCTTCCTCGGGCGGTTCGGACCGGACCGGAACCTTCCGCAGCGCAACTGCAGAGACGATCGCGGTCACGACCGCCAGGATCGCGGCGACGGCAGCGACGAGGTGAAGGGCATCGACGAAGGCGACCTGTGCTGTCGCGACCACTGCGCCGGCGAGGGCGCCCGGCAACGACTCCGCGACCGCCAGCGCACCACCCAGCGTATCCATAGCTGCGCCCGCGACCTCTGCCGGGATATCGGTCGGCAACGAGTCCGCCACCGTGGACCGATAGACCGCCGTTCCCAGGCTGCCCAGGATGGCGATTCCCAGCGCCCCGCCCAGCTCGCCGCTCGTCTCCGAGATCCCGGTCGCAGCGCCTGCCTGCTCCGGTGGAGCGCTGCCCACGATGAGCTCGGTGGCGAGAGTGATCACCGGCCCGAGCCCAACCGAGATGATGGTCGACGCGACGGCGATGAGGACGAGGCCGCCCTCGCCCTCAACCGATAGGCCGAGCAGCATCGCAGTCCCGACCGCGGCGACCGCCATCCCTACGCCCATGATCACGGACGGACGGAAGCGGTGGATGATTCGGGGTGCGGCGATGCCCGCGGCGATGAACCCGAGAGCCGATGGCAGGGACCAGAGCGCCGCGTTCAACGGCGACAGCCCTCGGATGAGCTGCAGGTACTGCGAAATGAAGAGGAAGTAGCCGACCACCACGAATATGCCCAGGAAGTAGGTGCCCAGCGATGCGCTGAAGGCAGGAATCCGGAACAGTCGCACGTCGATGATGGGCGACTCCAGGCGGAGCTGCCGGCGGACGAACAGGAACCCCACCAGCAGTCCGGCGACGATGACGAATATGGGCGGCGCCGACAGACCATCCTGCGCCAGCTGCTTCACGCCGAACACCAAACCCAGGATGGCGAGCAATGACATCGCGACGCTGACGAGGTCCAGCCGGCCGGCGTTTGGATCGCGGTACTCGGGCAGTGTGCGCGGACCCAGCAGGAGCAGGAGCGCCATGACCGGCACGCCGATGAGGAACACCGAGCCCCACCAGAAGAACTCGAGCAGCACGCCTCCCAGCACCGGACCGATGGCACCTCCAGCCGAGTAGGCGGCAATCCACACGCCAATGGCCGTCGACCGCTGCTTCGGATCGAGGAACATCGTGAAGATGAGCGATAGCGTCGATGGCGCGATGGTCGCGCCGGCCACGCCCATGACCGCTCGGGCGGCAATGAGCATGTCGGGTCCGGTCGAGAACGCCGCGATGAGCGACGCCAGCGCAAAGCCGGCCGCTCCTGTGAGGAGGAGCCTTCGCCGGCCAATTCGATCGCCAAGCGTGCCCATGGTGACCAGGAGGCCGGCGACAAGAAAGCCGTAGATGTCGATCATCCAGAGCAGCTGCACGCTGGTCGGCTGCAGCTCCTCGCTGATGATCGGGATAGCCAGGTTGAGGACCGTCAGGTCCATGGCGTACACCAGCGCCGCAAGGGTGAGGACCGCAAGGCCGATCCACTCACGCCTGGTCGCCCTTCCCGGAATGCCGGTGTCGCTGGTCAGTTCAGCCATATCGCATCAGACCCGGAAACGTTGCCTGGATCATCGGTCGTGCCGGTAGCATGGCAAGCCATGATTCGCGTCGGTTCGGTGGTCATCCGTGTCGACGACCTGGACCGCCAGGTCGAGTTCTGGTCGGAGGCCCTGCACTACGTCCCGCGCGACCGCAACGATCCAGACTTCGTTCTGCTGTGGCCAGCGGATGGGGTCGGTCCGAACGTCTCACTGGACCGATGGCACGCCGATGTCCAGGTTCCCCCGAAGATCCACCTGGACCTTTACGCCGATGACCAGGCGGCAGAAGTGGAGCGGCTGGTGGGGCTTGGCGCCAGCCGCGTGGAATGGGAGCGGATGCCGGCCGATGCGGACTTCGTGATCCTGGCCGATCCCGAGGGCAACCGCTTCTGCGTGATCGATAAGGGCTAATCGGCTACAACGTTCCCTTGGGAGCCTGGCGCTCCGAACCACGTGGCCAGTGCGTCTGCCAGCCCCACATCGGTTCCCTCCCCGACCCAGGCCACATAGCCGTCCGGCCGAACGAGCACGGCCGTGGGCGCCGTGACCTCCCCGAGTGCCGGAAGCTCCCACGAACCGGCGTATTCGGCGTCGATCAGCTGAACCCGATCCGGGCGCGGCATTGCGTCGAGGGAGCCGGGCTCACCGATGTTGAGGAGCACCGGCCGGGCATCGTGCAGCAGGGTGAAGACGCTCCGCGGGCCGTCCAGAGTGACCAGGTCGAGATCGGGCATCCGGCGTCCGAGCAGGGGGTGTCCGTCGCCCAGGTCGTAGTGAATGCCCAGCCCGCTCATCTCCGCGCCGAGCTGCCTGCGCGGCTCGTCCATGCTCAGCAGCTCGGACACGATCTCGCGCAGCGCGTTGGCGCGGTCGTCCGTGCGGCCCAGCGCGACCTGGGCCAACGTATTGCGCAACACCCGCGCGGCCACCGGGTGTCGCTCAGCGTCGTACGTATCGAGGAGCGTCGGTGGTGACGTCTCCTTTACGACCTGGCCCAGCTTCCACCCCAGATTCACCGCGTCCTGCACACCGATGTTGAGGCCCTGTCCCCCGACCGGGTAATGCACGTGCGCGGCGTCGCCGGCCAGCAGCACCCGTCCCTGGCGGTAGGAAGCAGCCTGTCGAGCGCTGTCGTTGAAACGCGAAATCCAGGTTGGACTGTGGATCCCGTAATCGGTCCCGTACAGGGCGATGAGCGCCTCACGGAGGTCGTGCAGGGTCGGTTCGGTCGTGGCACCCACGTGGTCCTCGGTCACCATGACCCGCACCGGGCCGCTGTCCTTGAAGATCACCTCACCGTCGCGAATCTCGTACTCCACCCGGCTGATGCCATAGGCGCCGTGGTCATTCCGCCGCATGCCCAACGGTGGCTCCTCGGCCATCTCAGCCTCGGCGATCAGGTGGCTCGTCGTCGCATCCCAGCCGGGGAACTCGATCCCGGCTGCCTTGCGGACGAGACTGCGTCCCCCGTCGCACCCGACGAGATACCGCGCCCGCAGCGCCTGGCCGTCGGAAAGCTCGACGTCGACGCCCGCGTCGTCCTGCGCGAAGCCCGTCACGTCGCGTCCGCGATTGATCGTCACCGCAAGCTGTCTGACCCAATCAGCCAGGATCCGCTCAATCTGGTTCTGCCAGAGCCCGAGTCCGTAGTTG
This sequence comes from Candidatus Limnocylindria bacterium, assembly GCA_035273815.1. Taxonomy (GTDB): domain Bacteria; phylum Chloroflexota; class Limnocylindria; order QHBO01; family QHBO01; genus DASSCW01. Next base: position 2,871 of record DATEOS010000368.1, on the reverse strand, counting down.
TGCTGCGTGGGAAAGTCGCTGATGTCCAGACGCACGCCGGCGAACCCCGCGACCTGGGCCTTCTGTCCCGCGGAGAGGAACCGATCAACGATTCCGCGCTGATCGAACACCTCGAGGGTGCGTGCGTGCAGACCGCCCGCGCGCGAGCCGGCGAGCTCCTGGCTCCCGCGTCGCTCGACGATGGCGACGTCGACGCCCGCCAGCGCCAGCTCGCCGGCCAGCATCATCCCCGTTGGACCGCCTCCGGCGATCAGTACCGCGTGCTCGGTCATCGCCTCACTCTAGGCGTCGCTCTCGTGCCACTCCACGGTCGGCGCGGCAGTGACGTCGGGCAGCGGCAGGCTCGCGGCTTCGGCCTCGACGGCCTCGCGCCCCTGCACAGACAGCCGGCGCCACGACGTGAGCGCCACCAGGGCCTTCGATCGCCGCCAGGTGCCGACGATTTCGCCGCCCACAAGCACGGCGCCTGGCCACACCCGTGTCGTCCACAGCTCCGCGCGATGCCCGGCATCAGGCACCAGGAATTCGCGATCCGGGCCCCACAGCAGGTAGTACGGATCGCCGCTCGGCAGGAGCCGGGCTGATTCGGTGGGCATGGGCGGCTGGCGAATGACCGGCAGGTCCTCGACCAGGATCTGTCGATCGCCCAACGGCGTTAGAACGGTCATCAGCTCGTTGCCCAGGGCGTCGAACGCGGCCACTGCCGCCATGGCATCCACCCCGGCCCAGCGCGCGAACACCTCGGGCGTGGACGGGCCGAACACGTGCAGGTAGCGGCCGGCGAGCGCCTGGAGCGCCTCGGCGGCGCTCATCTCCGGGGGCGGGACGCTCCACATGAGCGGCTGACGCGCGCCGCTCCATCGGATCAGCACGGTCCCGGTCAGGGTGGCGTAGCGGATACCGTTGCCGGAGCCCAGAGCACCGGCCACGTCGTCCACGGGCAGCCGCCGACCGCCCAGGTGCGCGTGGGCGCGGGCGGCAAGATCCTCCGCTCGCGCGGGCATCCGGCCGTTCCGGGGCATTCGCCCGAGGGTGAAGGCCGCGTGCGCACCGGCGGGCACGACGTACGCCGCGTATCGAGGACCCCAGACCTGCACCAGCGCCGGGTCGTCCAACGCCTCGGGTGGAACGCCCTCGACGCGTGCATGAAGCGAATGCAGCGCAGATCGGGGAACGCTGTCCTGCAGGCCGGCCCACGCCGCATGGCGGAGCGAGTCCGGCCCGAAGGGGAACCGCTCGTCCAGCGCCTGCACGCGTCGCCGGTAGGCCAGGACCTGGTCCCGGCTGAGCTCGAGCGCGCCCGTCACTCCGGCCGGCCTCGGCGCGGCACGACGCTGCGAGCCTCCTCCATGGTGAACGTCCCTCGGTGGCTTCGGATCCAGTGTCGCGCATACGGGTAGCGCAGCGCCTCATAGGCAATGAGTGCCGTGCAGACCGCCGCAACCAAGGCCAGCGCCGCCAGCGACGGGACGAGGGTGGCGACAGGAATGAGTGCGACCAGGACCACGGTCGCGGTCGGACGGCCGTGCCCCCATCCCCCACCGATCCGCAGCCGCTCGACGACGTGGGCCGCCAGGTACAACGCCAGTCCACCGCACAGGCCCACGGCGGGTATGACCTCGAGCGGAGCGTTGTGATGCGCGAGCGTCGTCTTCATGCCCAGCGCAAACAGGATGATCCCCGCCACCATCGGCAGGTGGAGGTAGGAGAACAGGTCGCGGGCGAGCACCGCCCGCTCCTCGCCCTGAGCCTCCATCAAGCGCGCCAGTCCGACGTACACCGTCCAGTCGAAGTACGACCACCACAGGGCGCAGGCCACGGTGATGCCCAGCAGCGCGGCCGTGATCGTCCCGGGGTCCAGCGGCAGCCCGGATGCGCCGACGCCAATGGCCACGATCGATTCTCCGAGGGCGATGATGATGATCAGCCCATGGCGCTCGACGAAGTGCTCCGGCGAGACACGCCAGCCGCGCATGCCGGCCGCCAGCAGCCACAGGTAGTCGATCGCCAACGCCGCAGCCCAGATCGCCATCCGAACGCCGTCGTCGGTGAAGCCCGCGACCACGAGCAGTGCCGCGCCGGTCAGGGCGCTGGGCGCAATCCGGAGCACCGCCTGCATCAGCTCGCGATCGCCACGGCCGGCAATCGCATACAGAACCAGGTGGAGCCCCCGGACGATGAAGTAGGCGACACCGAATACGACGCCGTCCGCCCCGAAGGCATTCGGGGCGGCGAGCGCCACGATCAGCATCGCCGCCATCGAAGCGAAGACGGCGATCCGGACGATCCCTTCTTCCGGGTTCAGCGTGTTGGTGAGCCAGGCGTACGCGGCCCACGCCCACCACAGCGCGCCGAGGAGGAACAGACCCTGCAGCAGGCCTTGCCAGGTCGAGTTGTCGGCCAGGAAGCCGGTGACCTGCGTGATCGCGAACACGAACACGAGGTCGAAGAAGAGCTCCAGCGCGGTAACGCGCTGCTCCGATTCGTCTCGCTCGTCGCTCACGCGCTCCTCGGGGATCATCCACGCAGCCTAGACCCTCATGCGCTCCGCGTTCCCTCCAGCTGCCCCTTGACGTGTACGTAGGGCTATACGTATACTCGTACGCATAGATGCATTACATATCGCAGCGTGGGAGATACGATGCACTCGTGCCAAACCGCACCATCTACGTTTCGGAGGACGACCAATCCCTCTACCAGCGGGCGCAGGTGCTCGCCGGTGGGAACCTGTCGTCCGCCATCAGCACGGCGCTCAAGCGCTACGTCGAACTCGAGGACGCGCGGGCTGCCGGCTTTGACGACATCACCGTCAAGGTGGGCGTCGGCGCCGGCCGCAAGGTTCGCTTCTCCGGCGTCCTCATTGGCGAATGG
>DATEOS010000367.1:0-3117 GCA_035273815.1 Candidatus Limnocylindria bacterium | reverse complement strand
CACGTGGTATCCACCCAGGTTCACGTGCATCAGGCCGGGGACGAAGTCACCGTCGCGGGCGTTTTCGTAATAGGTCCGCCCCTGCACCAGGCTCGAGGCGCAGTTGCCCACGCCCACGATCGCCACCCGGATCTTGCCGTCCGAGGCGTGGTGCCCGTTGCTCGCATGCTTGCCGTTGGCGGTCTTGCCGTTTCCGTCAGCCACCCTGTTCGCTCTCCTTTGTTTGCGTCGTCGTGGTTGCTCCCTGCGGCGCTCCCGAGGTGAGCCGATAGACATGCCAGATGCGCTGGACCGTGGTGAACACGGCCAGCGTCGCGATGATGGCCAATGCCCCGATCAGCGCCCAGTCGAAGCCGAAGCCCGCCAGGCCGATGCCCAGCACGATCAGCACCAGGCGCTCGACGCGCGGCGCGAGGCCGACCTCGGCAGAGAGCCCGATGCCCTCCGCCCGCGCCCGCGAGTAGCTGACCAGGAACGACCCGGTCAGGGCCACCATGGCGAGCAGCACCGGGATCGTCGGGTCGTCGCTGAACCGCAGGAAGTACGCGGCCACGCCGCTGTACAGGATCGCCTCCGCGGCGCGATCGAGTGTTGAATCGAAGAAGGCACCGAACTTCGTGGTTCCCCCGCTGGCCCGTGCCAGCGAGCCGTCGACCGCGTCGAGCGCGGAGCCGAAGCCCAGCACCAACGCGCCAATCAGCAGGTTGCCGGTCCCGACCAATATGGTGGCGGCGATGACGATGAAGAGGCCAATGACCGTCACCATGTTGGCGGTGATGTGGAGGGCCAGCGCCAGCCGCACGATGGGCGACAGGAGGGCGCGGCCGGCCTGCTTGGTACGGGTCGAAAGGATGGAGTCGCCGCGCGGGGCGCCGGGCGCCTGGGAATGGCTAGCCGACATTGGTGGCCTCCGAGCCGGCGGTGGCGGGCGGCAGGTCGATGCCGGTGGTGCCGGCCACCAGGCGCGCCTCCGCCTCATGCAGCTCCTCGAAGGCGGCCAGGCGCAGCTTGCAGATCACCTCACGGCCCTGGCGCCGGGTGTCGATCAGGCCTGCCAGCCGCAGGATGCGCAGATGCCAGCTGATGAGGGGCTGCGACAGCCCCACGCGGGCCGACAGCGTCTTGACCGGCACAGGCCCAAGCTCGGCCATGAGGCCGATCATGCGCAGCCTGGTCTCGTCCCCAAGCGCGCGGTACAGGGTTCGCAGGCTTCGCAGGTCTCGCTCGCCGGCGGAGGTGAGGGAAGTGGTCATGTCGTAGCGGTTCTTTATCAAATGCGGATTGATATAAGCGGATGCTTATGATATCGGCGCACCCTGAGTCCGTCAAGGCCGGTGCTAGACTGCGGCCCGCCAAGCCCCGCTGCGGCGTCGCTGCCACCGGAGGAGGTGCATCCTGACCAGCTCCACGCCGGACGCCCTGTGGGCGTCGCGGTCGGTCCGGTTGCTGCGCCCGGCGGCGGTGGTGACGAGCGGCCTGCGGCACTCGGTGCGCGGTACGAAGGTGCTGGACGGGGTGAACCTGCGCGTTCCGGTGGGAGCGCGCCTGCTGCTCGTGTCGGAACCGGATGACGCCGCCTCGACGCTGCTGCGGATCCTGGTGGGCCGGGTGCGTCCATCCGGCGGCTCGTTCGACCTGGCCGGCGTACCCCGCTCTGACGAGGCGGATGCCGGCTGGCGCCGGCGGATCGGCTACGTGGGCGGCGAGCAGGGCTTCTATCCGTGGCTGTCCCCGCGCGAGATCCTGGACCTGGCGGGGCGGCTGGCCGACTACGACCGCGCCGAGCGGCGGGGGCGGATCGAGGCCGCCATCGAGCAATACCGACTCGGACCGGGGCTCGACAAGCCGGTCTCGCGCGGCGGCCCGCCGCTGGCCCAGCGGGTGGCGCTGGCCGCGGCCATGCTCACCGATCCGGAGGTGCTCCTCCTCGACGACCCATTGCGCTCGCTTGACGCGGCCGAGCGGGCGCGGCTGCTGGCCGTTCCCGGCCGCCGCCGGACGGTGGTGCTGGCCAGCCGCTACCCGGCCAGCGAGGACGGTCTGGTCGACCAGGTCGCCCTGCTGCTCAATGGCCGTCTCAACATTCACGCGCGACGCGCAGAGCTGGCGGATCGCGGGCTGCCGCTCACCCTGCGTGGCATCGCGAGCCTGGCCATCACGCGCGCGCCGGCAATGCCGCGGGCGGCGGGCGCGTGAGACGCTTCGGCACGGTCACCGGCCTCGCCCTGCGCGAGCTGTGGATCAGCTTCCGCCTCCTGCTGGGGGTGGGCGTCCTGGTCGTGGCGGCGGTTCCCAGCGCCATGCTGCCGCACACCACCCCGGCCCTCGCCGCGTCGCCACTCGAGTCGCCACTGGAGTGGTTCGCCATCGGGCTGGCGCTGGCGCTGGGCGTGGTCGGCGGGATGGCAGGCGCCGCCCTCTCCCTGGAGCGGCGGCGCGGCTCGGCCGGTTGGCTGGTGATCCGGGCCGTGCCGCGGCCGGTGATCCTGCTGGGCTGGTTCGCGGCCTTCGCCCTGCTGCTGGCGGCCGGCCTCCTGCCGGCGGCCGCGCTGGTATGGCTGACGGTCGCGGGGCCGGCCAGTGACGTCGGCGACGCGTGGCCCTTCCTGGCACCAATGATCGGCACCTGGGCCGTCGGCGCGGCGGCGGTCGCGATCGGGCTGCTGCTGGGGACGATCCTCACCCCTTGGCCCGCCGGACTGCTGACATTGCTGGTCACGGCCGGTTTCCTGCTCATCGCCGTGGCCGGGGTCGCGCCGCAGCTTTCCACGGCCCCGGCCCCCGCAGCGGGCCTGGCGATCCTGGGCGACCTGCCCAACCAGGCGCGGCCCATTGGCGACGCGTTGCGCGCCAGCGGCAGCTCGCTGGTGGTCGCGGCCGTGGCGCTGATCCTGGCGACCGCCGTGCTGGGCCGCGCGGACCTATGAGCTCGCAGTCCACCCTGCGCCTGCATCCCGCCGCCGCCTGGTCGGTGCTGGTGGTCGCCTCGCTGGGCGTGTTCCTCGGCGGTGTCGAGCTGATGGTGGTCGCGATTGCCCTGCCCGCGATCGTGGCCGACTTCGGTGGCTGGGCCAGCCTGGCGCGCGCCTCGTGGATCGTGAACGCCTACTTGTTGGC
>DATEOS010000366.1:0-5395 GCA_035273815.1 Candidatus Limnocylindria bacterium | reverse complement strand
ACTTCATCCACTTCTTCGACGAGCCGAAGCTTGATGAAGATGGCAACGAGATCTTCTACGAGGACATCACCACGACCTGTAACGCGACCCACAGCAACGCGCCATGCAAGTCGGTGACAACCGCGAACGGCAATACGTTCGCAACCATTTGGTTCCTCGAGAACGGTAAGACCTTCGGCCACTGATCGGCCGCTCGGGGGAGGGAGGACACACGAAGCCGGGGCTCAGGCCCCGGCTTCGGCCTTGAGTCGAGACTCGAGCTGATCGGCGGTGACGACGTCGCCCTTGGCGCGGTAGAGCTGGAGAGCACGGCGAAGGGCCGCATCCCGTTGGCTGTCGTGCCCGGCGGCATCCTCGACATCCGCCAGGGTCGTCAGCGCCCAGCCCTGCAGCAAGGGCGCGTCACTGGCATTGGTCATCTCGACAGCCTCACCGGCCAGGGCGAGGCCATGGTCGATACGACCCTCGTTGACGCGCGCCAGGGCTCGCAGCAGACGCCAATCCGTCTGCGCGTCGAGGTCATCCGGATCCGCCAGGCCCTCGATGGTGGTGCTCAGGCGGTCGACCTTCTCCAGGCGTCCCTGCGCATAGCTGACCCGGCCAAGCACCCCGGCCACGCCCGACAGCAGGAACGCGCCGCCCATGCTCTCCAGCGCCTTATAGCCGCGCTCCAGGACCTCCTCAGCCATCTCGAGGTCGCCCGCCAGGAGCTCGATCTGGCCGCGCGTGATGGACAGCGCCGCGGAGAACAGCGCCATTTCCAGCTCCTTGAGCATGGTGTCGGCAGTGGCCCAGGTACTGCGGGCGAGGTCGAACTTGCCCTGCATGCTGTACAGCTGAGCAAGGGAGTTGCGCACCAACGCTTCCGTGCGCCGGTCTCCGGCAGCGCCGGCGGCAAGCTGCTCGCAGCGCTCCACTGCCTCGTCGACCGGCGTCGGGCCGAACAAAGCGGCCTGCGCATATCCGACCGATCCCCGCCGTTCGAGTCGAGGGTCGCCCGCCTCCTGGGCGTGGCGGATGACCTGCTCCGCGGCATTGGCGGTCTCCGCGAACTGGGTCAGCGTCCCGTACACGCCGACCTTGATCCGTGAGGCCAGGGCGAGGCCGGCGTGATTGCCATCCGCCTCAAAGATCGGGATCGCGCGGCCGACGGCGCGGAGTGCGGTATCGCTCCAGCCGCCTTCCTCATTCGAGTACTGCCGCACCAGCAGCTCGACCAGCTCGGCGGTTGCCGCCAGGTCCTCGTCGTCTTGGGACTCAGCGCCGGCCTTCGCCTCGGTGAGGACGCGCTCCGCCTCCTCGAACTCAGGCAGCTCCATGAGCGCCTCGGCCAGTTCCGGAAGGATGCGGAGGCGATCCAGCGAGTCGGCCGGCAGGCAGGCGGCCGCGCGCCGCAGAAGCGAGGCCGCCGCGGGCATGTCGCCACGATTCATGGCGCGCCGCCCAGCCGAGGCGAGCTTGTCCGACGCGCGTTTGCCGAGCGCCAGGACCTCGGGGTTAATCGTTCCCAGCTCGGTCAGGTAGCGGTACGCCGTCTCGAGGTGATAGCCGTGGATCTCCTCGAAATCGCGGTTGTCCACGCCGTGGGCAGCGTTGTCGGACTCGGCCCAGGCAACGAACCGCTGGTGCAGCTCAGCGCGCTCGCGCTTCAGCAGCCCCTTGTAGGCGGCGTCGCGCACGAGAAGGTGCTGGAACCGATAGGCACCGTCGGTGTCGCCCTCCAGGCTCGGCTGCACGAGCTGCTTGCCAGTGAGCGTTCCGAGGTTCGCGGGCACTCGCGGCGCCACCGGCGGAGGCACGAGGTCGACCACCGCTGGCACCGCGAAGTTCTGGCCGATGACCGAGGCGGGCTCGATGACGTCACGTTCCTCGGACTCGAGGAGATCCAGGCGCGCGGTCAGCAAGGCGTCGATGGTGGGCGGCACCTTGAGCGAGGCGACGTCGCCCACCTGGACCCACGAGTCGCCGTCGCGTCGCAGCGTCCCGTCATCGATGAGCATCGAGAGCAGCTGCTCCACGAACAGCGGATTGCCGGCCGCGGCCTGCAGGATCTGGCCCGTGACACCCGCATCGAGGCCGGTGCCGCCGAGCAGGCTCTCCACGACGCGTCCCGCGTCGGCGTCGCTGAGCGGCCGGAGGACCAGCAGGATCGCCTGCTCATCGGTGCCCCACTCGGGCATCCGCTCGATCAGCTCGTGGCGGCTGGTGCAGAGGAGCAGGACGGATGCGTCGGCCACCGATTCGACCAGGGACTTGAGGAGCTCCAGGAAAGTCGGCTCGGCCCAATGGATGTCATCGATGATGGCCAGCACCGGTCGCTCGGCGGCGAGGGTCTCCAGGAAGCGGCGCGCCGCCCAGAAAAGCTCCGGCACCGGAAACGCCGTCTCGGAGGCCCCGACCACCGATGCCAGGCGCTCGACCACCTCCGCATCGGCGGTACCGGACTCAAGCTTCGCCTGGACCATGTCAGCGGCGTCATCGGCCTGGATGCCGCACGCATCTCGCACGATCTCGCGCAGCGGCCAGAAGGTGATGCCGTCGCCATAGGGGAGACATCGGCCACGGATGACCATGGCTCCGTCGGTACTGGCCGACGTGAACTCGGTGACGAGCCTGGTCTTGCCCACGCCGGCGTCGCCCACGACCGTCGCCAGCCGGCAGGCCCGCTCCTCCGCGGCGCGATGCAGCATGGCCTGGAGGGCGCCCATCTCCTCCTCGCGCCCGACCATGGGCGTGTCGCTGCGGCGCTGGACCGCCACCGACGGGTCGCTGACTGCCACCAACCGGAATGCCGGAACGGGCTCAGACTTACCCTTGAGCGTCAGCGGCTCTACGGCCTCGACCTGCACGGCATCGCGGACCAGCTGGTGGGTCAGCGGGCCGAGCAGGATCTCCAGCGAACCGGCGGCCTGCTCAAGGCGGGCGGCAACGTTCACCGTGTCGCCGGTGACCAACCGCTGGCCCGTGCTGGCGTCGCCGGCCACCACCTCACCGGTGTTGACGCCGATGTGGTTCGCCAGGGTGATCCCGTGCTCGGCCTCGAACACGGCGTTGAGGAGCGGCAATGCGTCCTGCATCTGGCGCGCGGCGCGCACCGCCCGAAGGGCGTCGTCCTCATGCCGGATGGGGAGGCCAAACACGGCCATGACCGCGTCGCCAATGAACTTCTCGACCGTCGCTCCGTGGCCCTCCAGCGCGCGCTGCATGCCCTCGAAGTACCGAGACATGACGTCTCGGAGGGCCTCCGGCGCCAGTGGCGAGCCGTCGAGGCTTGAAGGCTTCGGGTCGGCGAAAATGACCGTGACCGTCTTGCGTGTCTCGCGATGCTGCTGGCGCGCGCTGAGATGCGAGCCGCAGGTCGTGCAGAACTGGCCCTCGTCCGGATTGTCGGTGCCGCAGGTCCGACAGGTACGACCGCCCACATCGATTGCTTCGCCCTCGGTTGCCGTGCGCTCGGCCACGGAGACCAGGCGGTAGGAGGGAATCGACAGTGTGGTTCCCTTCGGCGTCACGACTGCCATTGGCTCAACCTCGACGGCATCTTGAACCGCTCGGAAGGTGGAGTCGGCGAGGAGCACCTCCTGTGCCGGCGAGTTCTGCTCCATGGCCGTGGCAATGGCAACCGTTGGCCCGGTAAGCACGTGCTGCCCGGCGCTAGCCTCGCCGACGACGACGTCGCCGGAGGCGACTCCGGTGCGGACCACAAGCCGCACGCCCCAGCGCTGCTCGAGGTGGTCATTGAGGGCGCTCAGCGCGCGCTGCGACTCGGCAGCCGCCTCCACGGCGCGCAGCGCATCATCCTCACCGAGCTTGGGCAGCCCGAACACCGCGACGATGGCGTCGCCGATGATCTTTTCGATCGTTCCGCCGTGGCGCTCGAAGACGAGCCGCATCTCCTCGATGTAAGTGGTCATCACCTCGCGCAGCGACTCGGGATCCAGGCGCTCACCGAGGGCGGTGGATCCCTGGAGGTCGGACGTCACGATCGTGACGGTGCGGGCGAAGGTGGTGGCGCTGCCCTTCGACAGCGCCGCGCCACAATCGCCGCAGAAGCGCTGCTCGGCACCCACCTCCGTGCCACAGGAGGGGCACGCTCCCGTCACCGATGTCACTACCGTGAGTGTATGGGTCCGGCAAGCGACCGGGCAAAACCCGCAATGCGCTCCAGCGCGTCCTGCGCGACGGCACCCAGCCCATGGCCGACGCCCGAATAGACATGCAGCTCGGCATTGGGCAGCTGCGTAACGGCTTCCCTCAGCAGGTCGATGCGGGCAAAGGGGTCGTGGTCGCCGGACAGCAGCAGTACCGGACAACCGACGCGATGCCAATGCTCGGTGCGCTCGCGCCACCGCTCGGACCGACCGGGCGCGTGGAGCGGATAGCAGATCAGCACCAGTCCGGCGGCCACGTCTCCGTCCTCGGCGACCAGCATGGATGCAACCCGTCCGCCGAAGGACTGCCCGCCGATGATTGCCGGCTCAGCGGTGACCGCGGTCCGATAGGTCGCCACGGCGCGCTCGGCGGTGCCCTTCGGCAGCGTCACCGCCTCGGTTGGGTAGCCCAACCCGCGCATGCCCCGCAGGTAGGGCTCGATGCTGCGCATGCCACCCGACGCGCCGGGCGCCAGGTACACCGTGAGGGCGGTCATGCCGGGAGCGTACGCCACGTGGCCCGCTTCGTATCATCTGCGGAGGAAGCCTGACTGATGTCACTCGACAACACTTCGACACCTGCCCCCGCGACAGCTGCGCCCGCGACCGACGCCCGGCCGTCGCGGTCGATGGCCGCCGTGTGCGGCGTGCTGGCCGGCGCGCTGGGCCTTGGCCTGGCGGAACTGATCGCCGGGCTCGTCCCCGGGGCGCCGTCGCCGGTGCTGTCGATCGGCGCGCTGCTGATCTCGTTGCAGCCGCCGGGCGCCAAGGACTTCGTGGTGAACCTGTTCGGGACCGCCGACAAGCTGGCGCTCAGCATCGCCGTCGTGATCGGCGCGCTGGTCCTGTCGGCGGGGATCGGCCTGCTGGCGCGGCGCTCGCTGGCCGCCGGCCGCCTGGCATTCGGAGCGCTGGGGCTGTTCGCCCTGTTGGCCTCCGTGCTCGATCCACTCTTCGACCCGGTCCTGGCCGTCGTCACGGCGGCGGTGGCCATTGCGGTCAGCGCCGGGTCGCTGGGCTGGCTGTTCCGCCTGGCGACACCAGCCACAATGCAGGCGCCGCGGATGATGGACTTCGAGCGCCGCCGCTTCCTGGGCGCCGCCGTCGGCGTCGGGGCCACGGCGCTGACCAGCGGTCTGATCGGCCGCACGCTGCTCAACCAGCGGGCATCGGCGACCGGCGACGTGCCGCCCGTGCCATTGCCACAGGCCACCGCGGCGCCGCTGCCGGCCGGCGCCGAGCTG
>DATEOS010000365.1:0-2087 GCA_035273815.1 Candidatus Limnocylindria bacterium | reverse complement strand
GTTGTTGATCTTGTGGGACCCGGTGTGGTTGAGGTCTTCTCGCTTCAGAAAGATCCGCGCACCGCCGACGTGGGCGGACAGACGCTCCGCCTCGTACAGCGGCGACGGGCGCCCGCTGTAGTGGCGCTGCAGGCGGTCCAGTTCGTCGAGGAACGTCTGGTCGCTGCGGGCCTTCTCGTAGGCGGCGGTGACCTCCTCGATCACCGCCATCAGCGCCTCGGGGACCAGACGTCCGCCGTAGGGGCCGAAATGCCCCTTGGCGTCCGGATCGTGGCTGGTGGGTTCGGCGAGTGCGGCGCTGGTCTGCGGCAGCTCGGGGCCGGCGATATCGCCCATTTCTACAGGTTCTTTTCGTGCAAGCTCATCGGTGCGGATCAGCGGGCGGGTTTCGGGCACGACGGGTGGGCCCCGGCGGTGACCAGATCGGACACGGCGCTGCGCGGGTCACCGCTGGTGACCAGGCCCTCCCCGACCAGCACCGCATCGGCGCCGGCACCGGCGTAGGCGAGCAGATCGGCGGTGCCCCGCACGCCGGACTCGGCGACCCGGATGACATTGGAGGGCAGCCCCGGCGCGATCCGGGCAAAGCAGTCCCGATCGACCTCGAGGGTCTTGAGGTCCCGGGCATTCACACCGATGACAGTGGCCCCGGCCTGCAACGCCCGGTCGGCCTCCTCCTCGGTGTGCACCTCCACCAGCGCGGTCATGCCGAGCGATTCGGTGCGGTCGAGCATCGACTCCAGGGCCTTCTGCTCCAGCGCCGCCACGATCAGCAGCAGCATGTCCGCACCGTGCGCCCGGGCCTCGTGGATCTGGTACGGCCCGACGATGAAATCCTTGCGCAGCACCGGAATCGACACCGCGGCACGCACATTGTCCAGGTCGTCGAGCGAGCCGTGGAAACGCCGTTCCTCGGTCAGCACGCTGATGACGCGGGCGCCGCCGTCCTCGTAGGCGCGCGCCAGCTCTGCCGGATCTGCAATCGACGCCAGCTCACCGCGCGACGGGCTGGCACGTTTGACTTCGGCGATCACAGCGATGCCGGGCGCGCGGAGTGCGGCCAACACGTCAAGTGGTGGCCGTGCGTCCTTGGCCCGCTGCTTGATATCGGCGAAGCTCACGGCAGCTTCACGGGTGGCAACGTCGGCACGGACTCCCTCGATGATGGAGTCGAGCACGGTCGCCGAACTCATTGGCCATCGTCCTTTACCGTCGGCCGGGATCCCCCCGGAGGGGTCTTCATCGACCCCGCTGATGCCATGAGGTTAGTCGGCTGCGCCACACCAGCCATCACCGACCCTTCCTGTCCGGATCGGTGCCGGTGTCGGGCGAGCCCGGTTCGCGGGTGGGATCGCTGCCCTCGTCCAGCGCATCCCACATCATCCGCTCGGTCATGTCCGCGGTGTTCGCCCCGTCAGCCGTCTCGGAGCGCACCGCGTCACGGCGGGCCGACGGGTTGGCGTAGCGGGCCGCCCCCGACCGCGCCGTCGCCGCCGCGCGCATCAGGAAACCCGCCGCGACCAGCGCGATCACCGCCGCTGCCACCGCGACACCGGCGCCCCAGTAGAACCGCTGGGATCCCACCAGCGCCGAGACCGGCACCTCGGCCAGGTTCGCCCCGCGCACCGCGACGTCGTTGAGCACCCACTGGCTGATGCCCAGGTAGCCGATTCCGGCCGCGGAGACCGCCACCAGGACGGCGACCGCCCGCAACAGCAGGCCGCGCACCGCCAGGGCCGCCACCGCGGCGGCCAACAGCACCAGCGCCAGCGGGACCAGCGCTGTGGACCACTGCGCCCCCGACAGCGTGGTCGTCTTGGGCTGTCCGAGGCCATCGAAGGTGCTCACCTCGACCCACGGCAGGCGCGAGGCCACCCACAGCGCCAGCGCGCCGAGAATCAGGAGTGCCTGCGCGATCCTGATCATGGCGTCGGCGACTGCGGTTGGGTGAGCGTCTCGGCCGCCGCGATAGCGCTCAGCACGGCCTTGGCCTTGTTGGCGGACTCGTTGTACTCGTACGGCCCCTTGGAATCTGCCACGACTCCCCCGCCCGCCTGCACGTAGGCGGTGCCGTCACGCAGCAGCGC
>DATEOS010000364.1:0-2496 GCA_035273815.1 Candidatus Limnocylindria bacterium | reverse complement strand
CGCACGTCTGGCCGAAGTCCGCCCTGCGCAACTGTTGAACAGTCGGGGTCATGGGAGCGCTCCCAGGCACCAACTGTGCAGCAGATGTGCGCAATAACGTCCGGGCGGGCGGGGATCAAGACAGCGTGGCCGACATCGGCCACGCCCGCATGAACCGCCCTCGCCGGCGTCCTCCTCCATCAGCGTGGTCCGCCTCGCATGATCAGCCGGGCAGGATCATGTTGGGGTAGCGCACGCACATGTACAGAGTGTTCGCGGGTGACTCATAGGTCGGCCACAGGATGTGGGTGGCGGTCTCGGGTCCGTAGACGCCGTCGGCGACGACGCCCTCCCTACGCTGCACGTCCCGCAGGGCGTTGTAGGTCTGTGGGCCGAAGTTCTGGTCCTCGGCGATGCCGGCGCCGTAACACCTGTTGAGCGCCTGCTGGAGCTTGAGCACCGCGTTGCTGACATTGCCCGAACCCATCACGCAGCTGTACTCGAAGTTGTTGTTGCCGGTGCTGGGCAGCATGAAGTACAGGTCGGGCAGGAACACGTGTTTCGTGGCCCCGCCGCAGTCGGGCAGCCCGACGGACGGGAGGCTCGCCGCGTGAGCGGCGGGCGCGGCGGCTACCGCGCCGATCCCGGCGGCAGCGGTGGCTACCGCGACTACGGACAGTCCACGTTGGACAGCGTGACGCATGCTGGCTCCTTACGCCGGTACGTTCGGATAGGTGGAGCAGCCCAGGAAGGCGTTGTCCGGGCCGTGGGCCGGCCAGAGGATGTGGCGCGCGCTCTCCGGCCCGTAGAGCCCGTCCGGCGTGATGCCGGCTTGGCTCTGGGCGTTGCGTAGTGCGGCCTGAGTCGCCTGGCCGTAGATGCTGTCCTCCCCGATACCAGCTCCGTAGCATGTGTTGAGCGCCTGCTGGAGCTTGAAGACCGCCTGGTTGGAATTGCCAGGCCCGAGGCCGCAGTGGGCGTTGCGGTCATTCAGGCCAACGGTCGGAACCACGAAGTAGATCCCGGCGAACCCGTCGAAGCGGGTGATGCTGCCGCAGCCGGGAAGGTTTCGGCGTGTGCGGCGGTCGCCGGCGCGACGACCGCCGCGGTGAGGGCGGTGCTCGCCACGGCCACTACGGACAGTCCACGGTGCAGAGACATGAGAACTCCAGTTCAGCTGACGAGGAACGGGAATCGGCCACACATGAACTGGACGTTGTCTCTGGCCTGGTAGAACGGCCACTGCAGGTGGGTGGCGGTCTGGGGGCCGTAGACACCGTCGTCGAAGATCCCCTCCTGCCGTTGGGCCGCCCGCAGGGCCGACTCGGTCTGCGGGCCGAAGACCTGGTCTTCAGCGATGCCGGCGCCATAGCACCGGTTGAGCGCCTGCTGCACCTTGAGGACGGCGCTGCTCACGTTGCCCCGCCCAAAGGTGCAGCCGTAGTTGCGGTCGTTGACGCCGACACTCGGTACCACCGCATAGGCGTCGAACAGGTCGATGCGGGTGCCGCCGCCGCACGTCGGCAGGTCGGTCGCTGGTACGGCTGAAGCGGCCAATGGCGCGGTGTGGGTAGCTGCCGCCGGCGCAGCAGCGTGGGCGACGGCCGGAGCGACGGCGGCCGCGCCAATGGCGGTGCTCGCCATGGCGAACAGGGAAAGTCCACGGTGGATGGTCATGTGGTCTCCTCAGGCGAAAAGGAACGAGACGCTGGCACAGGTGTCGAGGAACTTGTTGTCGGTCGAGCTGTAGGCGGGCCAGTGCAGGCGGGCCGCGGTCGCCGGGCCGTAGACACCGTCGGCCGCGACCTGCTCTTTGTTCTGCGCGCCGCGTAGGGCCGACTCGGTCTGCGGGCCGAAGTTCTGATCCTCAGCGATGCCCGCGCCATAGCACTTGTTGAGCGCTTGTTGCACCTTGAGCACCGCGCCGCTCACGTTGCCCTGGCCGAGGACGCAGTTGTAGTTGTGATCGTTGTGGCCGACGCTCGGAATCAGAAAGTAGAAGCTGTACACGGGTACCTTGGTGACGTCCGTACACGTGGGCAGCCCCAGCGCGGCGGAGAACCCTGAGACGGGCGCGGCCTGCGCGACGGCCGGGGCGGCCACGGCCCCGGCGGCAACGGCCGTGCTCGCGACGGCCAGTAGTGAGAGTCCACGATGGATTGTGAGTGACATAGGGGCTACCTGCCAAAGAATTCAGGGAAGCGGTCGCACGCGATGACCCGGTTGCCGCCGGCCTCGCGGATCGGCCACATCAGGTGGGCACCGGTCTCCGGTCCGTAGAAGCCGTCGTCCGCGATCTGTTCGAACCGCTGCGCATTACGCAACGCTTCCTTGGTCTGCGGGCCGAAGTCCTGGTCCGTGGCGATGTTCTGGTGGTAGCACTCGTTGAGCGCGACCTGCAGCTTGTAGACAGCACCGCTGAAGCTGCCCTGGCCGAAGAGGCATTGCACGTTGCCATCGCCGGCGTTGACGGTCGGCATCGCCACATACACGCCGAGTCCGTCGAACCGGGTAGCC
>DATEOS010000363.1:0-7711 GCA_035273815.1 Candidatus Limnocylindria bacterium | reverse complement strand
AGCCAGAGCCGGAACCCGAGCCAGAGCCGGAACCCGAGCCAGAGGCGGAACCCGAGCCGGAACCGGAGGCGGAACCCGAGCCGGAGCCGGAACCGGAACCCGAGCGACCCGAGGTGGCCGTGGCCGCCCTTGCCGCTCAGTCAGGCGCTGATGAATCGGCTCCGACCCCGCCCGTCAGCGAACCGGAGCCTGAATCGCTGCCCGAGCCTTTCCCCGAGCCCGAGTTCGACGCGGAGCATGAGCCCGGCGACGAGGTCACGGTTGAGACCGCCGCCGCCGTCACGGCCTTCGGCGGCCCGCCCGACTCAGGCGCATCCGGCACCTGGGATCCGAAGCGAGACGGCAACCGTCGCAGTCCCACCACCGCCGAGCAGGCGGTGCCGTGGCTGATCGGTATCATCCTGGCGCTGGCCGGTATCGTGATCGTCCTGCTGGCGCTGATCTTCAGCTCGCCGGGTGGCCTGGTTGCGAGCGACCCGACCGGCACCCCACTGCCGAGCGGATCGGGCCAACCTGGCGGCGGCATCGAGCCTTCGACCGACCCGAGCGTCAGCGCGGACGCGTCGCCATCGGCCCCGGAAGAGACCCCACAGCCGACCACCCAGGAGCCGGCGTTCGGGCCGCTGGAGATGACCTACCTGGGCCGCCCGTCCGCGGTGGCGCCCATTTACCTTCTGATCCGCGACTTCTCCGTCGCCAAGGATCCGGACGTGCTGGCGCAGGCTGCCCAGGGCGTCTCGAGCTATGCCAACGCGCCGAGCGGCACGGTCTCGGCGGCCATCATCGACGGCCGGGCGATGGCCCTGAGGGAAGGGAAGAAGGCACGACTCCTGGCCGAGAACGTCACGACGCTCACCTTCGGCTGGGACGCGGAGACGCTGTACGCGGTGCGCATCACCAGGGACGGCGACGACGACCTGGCGAAGATACTGGAGATCGATTTCGCCAGTGGCGACACCAGGCGGCTCACCTCCATCGACTACCCGCACCCGGTGACCGGTGCGGAGCAGCCGCTCAGCGAGGCGCAGTTCATCGACAACGGCGGCCTGGTGCGCCTCTACGCGGTGGCGGATGGCAACCTGACGCTGTGGGTGCTTGGTGCGCCGGCCACCTACCGGATCGATCCGGCGAACGGCGACGTGACCGAGATCGGACGCCAGCCGATCCTGTGGTCGACCGACGGCACGCAGCGGGTCACCGTCCACGAGGATGGCAACAATACCGCCCTGCGGCTGCGGGACCGGGGCAGCAACGTCCTTGCCAGCATCGGCGTGACGGGGCTGGTCAGCCACATCCGCTGGGCGCCCACCAGCAACGAGATCGTGTTCACGTTGGGCGTGACGAGCGCCGGTGGCGGCGTGCGGCAAGATCTCTACGTGTGGGACCTGGAGGATCGCAAGGATCCGATGCCGCTCACCAGCTCGGGCGCGGCCTTCGGCGCCGAATGGCGTGGCGTGATCGCGAACTGGGGGCCCTGATGCAACCGATCGTCAATCCCATCGCGGTCGAGCTGGACGAGACGGATCGGCTCATGCGCATCCGCTGGGACGATGGCCACCTGGGCGTCTGGCGCTGGATGACCCTGCGGCAGGCGTGCCCCTGCGCCCTGTGCGCCGGGGAGGGCAACATGCCCGGCGTGGTGACGCTGGAGACCATCTTCACGCCGGAGCAGATGACCATGGAACGCGTGAAATGGATTGGCCGATACGCGCTGGCCCCGATCTGGGCCGACGGCCACGACACCGGCCTGTTCACCTATCTGAAGCTGCGCGAGCTGTGCCAGTGCGATGAGCACCGGGCGGCCAGGGAGGACGCGAACCCATGACCCATGACGGCGGCGTGCTGCTGGTCCATGCCCATCCCGACGACGAGGCGTTCGGCTCCGGCGGCCTGATCGCGCGCTCCGTGGCCGAGGGGCGACGGGTGGACCTCGTGACCTGCACCGGCGGCGAGGAGGGGGAGATCCACGACCCCACCCTGGACGAAGCGGAAGCCAAGCCCCGGCTCCGCGACATCCGCCACGCGGAGCTGCAGTGCGCGCTGGATGCGCTGCGCGGCGACGGCCCGGGCACGCTGGAGCTGCACCTGCTGGGCTACCGCGACTCCGGGATGATGGGTACCGAGTCGAATGCCAACCCCGAGGCGTTCTGGAACGCCGACCTGGCAGAGGCCACCGGCCGGCTTGTCGCGATCGTCCGCCGGACGCGCCCGGCCGTCATGGTCAGCTACGACTCGAACGGCAACTACGGGCATCCGGACCACATCAACGCCTATCGCATCGCCGATGGCGCCTGGGACGCCGCGGCCGATCCGAAGCGCTACCCGGAGGCAGGTCCACCGCACGCGGTCGGGAAGCTCTACGAAATCGCCTTCAACCGTGACCGATGGATGTCGCTCATGAACGACATGAAGGAGCGCGGCATCGAGCTGCCGTGGGGCGGGGACGAGGACGAGTCCGAATCCGCATCTGAGACGGAGGAGGAGTGGGGCGTGGCGCCAGAGCAGCTCACCACCGAGCTGGACGTGGCCGCCTTCGGCGACCAGAAGCGCGCCTGCATGGACTGCCACAAGACCCAGCGGCAGGACATGGGCTGGCTGCTCGACCTGCCGGACGACCTCCAGGCACGCGCCCTCTCGCCCGAGTACTACGTGCTGCGCAAGTGGCGGGACCGGGAGGTCCCGGAGGGCCACCGGGAGACATCGGTCTTCGATTAACCCTCGCGCGTACCATTCGAGGCATGTCAAAGGGAAGCATTGGCCTCGACGAGGCCCTCAACGATTACATCGTCCGCGTCGGCGTGCGCGAGCACGCGGTGCTGGCCCGCCTGCGCGAGCGGACTTCCACCATGGCGAACGCGCAGATGCAGATTTCGCCCGACGAGGGCGCGTTCCTGCAGATGCTGGTTCGGCTCCAGTCCGCGCGGCAGATCCTGGAGGTCGGGACCTTCACCGGCTACTCGTCCACCGCCATGGCGCTGGCCCAGGACGCCGACGGCCGCATCGTCTGCTGCGACGTGTCGAAGGAATGGACCGATATCGCCCGTGAGGCCTGGACCCAGGCCGGCGTGGCCGACCGGATCGAGCTCCGTCTGGCTCCCGCCGTCGAAACCCTTGACGCCCTCCTGGCCGATGGCCACGGCAGCCGGTTCGACATGGCCTTCATCGATGCGGACAAGGGCAACTACGACAACTACTACGAGCGGGCAATGCAGCTGGTGCGGCCCGGCGGGCTGATCGCGATCGACAACGTCCTGTGGAGTGGCCGCGTGGTCGACGAGTCGGACCAGGAGGCGGATACGCAGGCCATCCGGGCACTGAACGAGAAGATCGCGACCGACGAGCGCGTGGACCTGGCCATGACTCCCATCGCCGACGGCGTGACACTGGCCCGGGTGCGCTGAGCTGACGAGATCTGGGCGCGGATTCCCGCCCCACGGGACTAACGGACAAGCACGGCGCGTAACTTGGCGCGGATTCCCGCCTCCGCGGGAATTTCGGCCACAAAGCGGGCCGAACCGGCCCCAAACCGCCGCCATCTTCTCCGTTAGTCCCGCCACGCGGGAATTGGTGCCAAATTCGCCGTTGTAAGGTTCGGGAACCGTGATCTGCGACACCTGCGGCACGTCAAACCAGGCCGGCGCCAACTTCTGCATCCAGTGCGGCACCCGGCTGGCGAGTGGCTGCCCGGTGTGCGGCCACGCCAACCTGCCGAGCGCGCACTTCTGTGCCAATTGCGGGTCGGAGCTGCCGGCCATCGAAGCAGCCGGGGCCGCCGCGTCGCCAATCGCGATGGCCGTGGCGGAACGCCGCCTGGTGTCCGTGCTCTTCGCCGACCTGGTCGGCTTCACCACCGCCTCCGAGGACCGCGACCCGGAAGAGACGCGTGAGCTGCTGAGCCGCTACTTCGAGGTGGCGCGGCGGATCGTGGAGGGGCATGGCGGGACGATCGAGAAGTTCATCGGCGACGCGGTGATGGCGGTGTGGGGAGCGCCCACCGCCCACGAGGACGACGCCGAGCGCGCGGTGCGTGCCGCGCTGGCGATCGTGGCGGGCGTGGGCTCCATCGCGGACGGGGACGCGCCGCTGCACGCCCGCGCGGCGGTGCTCACCGGCGAGGCGGCCGTCACCGTTGGCGCCCAGGGCCAGGGCATGGTCGCCGGGGACATGGTCAACACCGCCAGCCGACTGCAGTCGGTGGCGCAGCCCGGGACGGTGCTGGTGGGGGAGGCCACCTATCGGGCCACAAGCAACGCCATCAGCTACGAGCCGGCGGGGGATAGGGTGTTGAAGGGCAAGAGCGCTCCGGTCCCGGCCTGGCGGGCAGTTGCCGTGGTCGCGCGCCGCGGCGGAAGCGGGCGGGCCAGCACGCTGGAGCCGCCGTTCGTCGGTCGCGAGGACGAGCTACAGCAGCTGAAGGACCTGTTCGACGCCACCGGCCGAGAGCGCAAGCCACGGCTGGTGACCGTCATCGGGCAGGCCGGCATTGGCAAGTCCAGGCTGGCCTGGGAATTCGAGAAGTACCTGGACGGCGTGGTCGAGACGGCGTACTGGCACGAGGGCCGCACGCCGGCGTACGGAGAGGGGATCAGCTACTGGGCGCTGGCCGAGATGGTGCGGCTTCGGGCGCAGATCACCGAGGGCGAGGATGCCGCCTCCGCCCGGCCGAAGCTGGGGGCCATGCTCGAGCAATTCGTCGACGACCCCGAGGAGCGGCGCTTCGTGGAGCCAAGGCTGGCCGGCCTGCTGGGCCTCGCCGAGCTGCCCAGTGACGGCCGCGAGGAGCTGTTCGCCGCCTGGCGCACCCTGTTCGAGCGGATCGCCGCGCAGGCACCGACCGTGCTCGTCTTCGTCGACCTGCACTGGGCCGACCAGGGACTCCTTGACTTCGTGGAGGACCTGCTGGCCTGGGCGCGCACCTCGCCGATCTTCGTGGTGGCGCTGGCCCGTCCGGAGCTGCTGGAGCGCCGCCCCGACTGGGGCAGCGCGGTGCGCAGCGTGACCCGCATCAACCTCGAGCCGCTGGCCGCGCCCGAGATGGCGCAGCTCCTGGAAGGCTTGGTGCCCGGACTCCCGGAGACGGCGGTTACCCGCATCGTCGAGCGCTCCGAGGGGATCCCGCTCTACGCGGTCGAGACGGTGCGGATGCTGCTCGACACCGGCTCGGTCGTGCCGGAGGAAGACCACTACCTGCTCCGCGGCGACCTGTCGGAGCTCGCGGTAGCCGAGACGCTCCATGCCCTGATCGCCGCGCGGCTGGACGCCAACTCACCGGAGGACCGATCGCTCATCCAGGACGCGGCGGTCCTGGGTCTCAGCTTCACCCTGGAGGCGCTGGCCGCCGTCAGCGGGCGGGAGGGGGCCCAGCTCGACGGACCGCTCGATCGCCTGACCCGTCGTCAGCTGCTGATGCCCGACAACGACCCACGCTCGCCGGAGCGTGGGCAGCATCGGTTCGTCCAGGCGCTCCTGCGGGAGGTGGCCTACCAGTCGCTGGCCAAACCGGACCGTCGCACGCGCCACCTCGCCGCGGCCCGCTACTTCGAGAGCCTGGGCGAGGACGAACTGGCGGGCGTCCTCGCCAACCACTACCTGGACGCGTATCGGACATCGCGCGCAGGACCGGAGGCCGATGCGGTGGCGGCACAGGCACGGATCGCCACGCTGGCGGCGGCCGATCGCGCCATCTCCCTGCACTCGCACCGACAGGCCATCAACTACCTGGAGCAGGCCTTGACCGTCACGCATGATGCCGCGCAACGAGCGGCGATCCATGAGCGGATCGTCGTGTCCAGCGAGTACGCCGGCGCGGTCGATATGCCGGCCGAGCATGGCCGCCAGGCGATGGACGCGTATCGCGAGGCGGGGGACGAAGCAGGCCGCCTCCGCGCCGCCACGCTGATGGCCCGCGACCTGATCGGCTTCCACATGGAAGATGAGGCGGCCGGCGTCCTGCAGTCCGCCATCGAGGAGGCCAAGCCGCTGGGCGAGGTCCCCGAGCTCGCCGGGGCGTATGCCGAGCTTGCCCGGGCGGAGATGCTGGCAGAGCGGCACCTGGGTTCGATCGCGGCGGCCGATCAGGCCCTGCGCATGGGAGGAATCGCGGACGCGGAGACCATGGTCGAGGCGTTGGTCACGAAGGGCACCTCGATGACCACGGCCCAGCGCAGCATCGAAGCGGAAGCGATCCTGCGCGGCGCCATCCATCTGGCCGACGACATGGGCTTGATCTCCTCGGGCCTGCGCGCACGCAACAACCTGTCCGGCCCGCTCAGCTTCCGGGATCAGGCCGAGGCTCGTCGGATGATTCGCGAGGGCTACGAGATGGCGAGCCGGTTCGGGCACCGGCCGTTCGTCTACCAGTTCCTCTATGCCGCGCTCGAAGCCGACCTCAGAACCGGCCAGTGGGACGACAACATCGCCGAGCTCGACGCGATCGAGGAGAACGAAACGCAGTGGCCCTTCTACCGCATCAGCTTCAGTGGCATGCGGGCCATGCGAGAAGCTTTGCGCGGAGACCTCGTGTCGGCAGAGGAGAGGCTGCGGCTTGCCGATGCGACCCTGCCAGAGCTGCAGAGCATTCAGAGCGAGGCCTTCGTCCAACTGGCCTGGGCCCACGTCCTCTTCGCGGCAGGGCGCTGGGAGGAAGCGATCGAGCACGGGCGGCAGGCGGCCGCGAACTCGAACTTCACGATTGATGCCTGGTGGATCACGGCGAACGCGGCGGCCGCCGCCGATCTGCGGCCGGTGCTGGTCGAGGCATCCGAGGGGATCGTGTCGCTCGCCAGCTTCCCCGGCCCGATCCGCGATGCGCTCCACGACGTCACCCGGGCCGCGCTGGCCGCCCGCGAGGGACGATGGGAAGATGCGCATGGCGGCTTCTCGGCGGCCATTCGCCATCTCATCGACCAGGGCGAGCTCTATTACGCCAGCCTGGCCGGTCTCCTTTGGGACGCCCTGGCCGCCGGTCGCGATCCCGATGCCAGCGAGGCCGGCCGGAACGCGGTCATCTTCTTCGAGGAGCATCGGGCGACGGCGTTCGTAGAGCGTTATCGATCGGCGTTCGTGACATCCGATGCGGAGCCGACGCAGGAGGACACGGCCGCGCGGACGCTCGCCGAGGCGTGACCGCCGCCCAGCCCGCCGCGGAAGCCGTCCGACGCTGGGGAACGCCGCTCTACCTGACCGACCTGGACGCCGCCGCGACCAGTCTGGCTGCGTACCGCGACGCCTTCCCGGGCGCGCTGATCGCCTACGCGGTCAAGGCAAATCCCGATCCGCAGCTGCTTCGCCGGCTCGCCGCCGATGGCGCCGGTGCCGAGGTGGTCACGGCCGTGGAGCTGGCGCTTGCCCGCCGAGCGGGCATTCCTGCGGAACAGATCGTGATGAACGGCGTGGGCAAACGCGACGAAGAGCTGCATCTGGCCCTGGGCGTCGGCGCCCTCATCAATGCCGAATCGCTTGAGGAGCTGGCCGCCCTCCTCGTCCTGGCCGCGGACCACCCCGACGCCCGCATCGGCCTGCGCCTCAATCCCGCCCTGGACGCCCAAACTCATCCGCATCTGGCGACCGGCGCCGCAGCTTCCAAATTCGGCATCCCGATCGCGAACCTGCCGGAGGCGCTGGCCGCCCTGCGCGCAGCCGGCCGCGAGCCGGCGAGCATCGGCGCCCACATCGGCTCTGCAGTGGAGACGGTGGACGCCTTCGCAGAGCT